>JBFFIS010000257.1:0-4436 GCA_041556375.1 Desulfurivibrionaceae bacterium
GGGCAGGGGAACTATGTGGTCAGTGTTCGCGCCCCACTGGCTAGGAAAAAAGGGGCGGTTGAGCTCTGTCAGCGTTTTCCAAGCGGCGGCGGTTGGGCCGCTGCCGCCGGTATTAACCAGCTGCCGGCAGACATGGTTGACGATTTCAAGGCTGCCTTCTTTGCCGCTTTCAAGGGTTGAGGACCCGGACGGTTTATAATGCTTTATCTCTGGTAAAGATTGCCCGGAGTTACTGCCCAGGGCGTACAAATCGGAATTTTTTAAAAAAACTTTGTGTCCTCTCCCTCTCTATGGTTTCTTTTAGGTACGAGGCCAGCAGGCATTCTTGGTATCAAGAGTGCCTGCTCTCATGACTCTTTCATAAGGACGTTACCCGCCCCATGGAATTAAGAAAACGCTGCTTCACCCTTTTTACTGTTCTTCTCTTTGTCCTCCTTCCTGCCGTCTTGTTTGCCGCCACGGCAAAACCTAAGGCAGCCGATCTGGTCAAGGATGGCCAGCCCATTGATCTGACCAGTAAACGGTATCAGGATCTCTTTGCTGAACTCCGCAATAAACATCACTTTAGCCAGGAAGAGCTTGATTCAATCTTTAGCGGGTTGACCATCAAACGCCGGGTTCTGGTGTTGATGGACTCCCAGTGGGAGGCCAAGCCCTATTATGAATATCATCCCCGGTTTATTACCCCGGCAGTGATCAAGGAGGGCAAGAAGAAGCTTGTCGAGCATAAGGCGATTCTTGACCGGGTTGAAAAGGAGCTTGGCGTTGACCGCGAGGTGGTGGTGGCTATTTGGGCCATTGAGACCCGCTTTGGCAAGCACAAGGGCGGCTTTGATATGCTGCAGACCTTGAACACCATGTTTGATGCCTATCCGCGACGTTCTTCTTTCTATCGCAAGCAGCTTATTCATTTTCTCCTGCTGTGCCGGGAGAATAAGGTTGATCCCAAGTCTGTGCTCGGTTCCTATGGTGGCGCCTTTGGCCAGACCCAGTTTATTCCGTCGAGTTTTCGCGAGTATGCGGTGGATTTTGATAATAACGGCCGCCGCGACGTCTGGCATAGTATTGATGATATCCTGGCCTCCATTGCCAATTATCTCCGCCGTTTTGGTTGGGTCCATGAGGCCCCGGTGTATGCCGAGATCGGTCCGGTTCTGAAGGCCTCGGAGTTAAAGAAGGCCTACAAAAAAGGGCGTAAGGGGAGGGTGAGTGTGGCCACGGTCGCCGAGGCCCAGGGGGTCAAACTGCCAGGTTCACCGGCCAACAAGGATGTCTCTATTGTCGGTCTGGAGCTTGATGAAGACGGGGCCATGCGCTATGTGGCCGGCTATCCTAATTTTCAGGCGATTACGGCCTGGAACCATTCCAACCGCTATGCCATGGCCGTCAGTGAACTGAGTGAGTTCTTGGCCGGGGAAAAATAATAATGGCTCTCTGCCAGACAGCGTGATCAGGTGCAATCCTACCGGCTGAAGATCAAAATTATTGTCGCTCTGGCAATTTTCATTGCTACCGGTATGCTGCTCATCGATGTCGTGGTCAGCATGAGCAACCACAAGCGTTTGCTCATGGCTGAGATGGCCAAGGCCGAGGTGGTGGCAGGCGTCCTGGCCGGTCGCCTGGGCCAGGAGCAAAGTCTTTCACCACCACTTTTTCATCAACTTGCGGCCCTCGCCGCCCAGGGCCGCATGGATCTGGTCGTTGTTGCTGGTTCAGGGGAGGTTCTTTTTCACTCCCGGCCTGAGAGCAGCGCCAGCCATGATCTGGAAATAGTGGCAAGGCAGGCAGTCCTGGCCAAGGCCCTGGAACAGAGAATGGCGGGCAGCAGTATCGGTCTGCTGGGACGACGCTCGGACTATTATCTTGTGGCTCTACCGGCCCGTTCCGATCGTGGCCAGGTGGTGGCCGGCGTCGGCGTGGCCCACAGTCTGACCCCCTTTTATCAGGGGTTGTTTAGCGGTCAGCGTCTTATTCTCCTTTATTTTCTATTAAATCTTGTTGTTCTCACCTTTCTCGCCTATCAGCGCATGGTCAAGATGTTGATCAAGCCCCTGCAGCGCTTAGTCAAACGGGCTGGTGAGTACCAGGATGATGAGACCTTTTATTTCTTAAGCGATAGAAAGGGCGATGATGTTGCCGCCCTCTCCACCTCACTTAATAGTATGCTGCGCCGTATCAATACCGACCGCAAAAAGCTGCAGGACATGGTTGTGGCCCTGGAAGAGGCCAATCGTTCCTTGCGCAGGGCCCAGCAGGAGGTGATCCGGGCCGAGAAGCTGGCTTCGGTGGGCCGTCTGTCCGCCGGTATTGCCCATGAGATCGGCAATCCGGTGGGTATTGTCCTTGGCTATCTGGAGCTTCTAAAGCAGGAGAGTCTGGAACCTGGGGAGCGGCTGGATTTTATCAACCGATCCATTGATGAGATCAGCAGGATCAACACCATTATCCGTCAGCTCCTTGATCTGGCCCGGACCGGTGTTGAGGAACATGGTTTGGTACACGTTCATGAGCTGCTTATTGATCTTGATGATAGTCTCAAGGGTCAGCCACTGCTGGCCAACATGGGTCTTGAGCTGGATCTCGGCGCCGCCGATGATACCGTCTATGCCGTTGCCGATAAGCTCCGCCAGGTCTTTTTAAATATCATCATGAATGCCGCCGACGCCCTTCAAGGTCTTGGCCCTGATCATGCCGGTATGCTGACAATAGCCACGGCCGCTGTCAACACCGAGCTTGAGCCCGGCCAGGGAGAGGTGGCTGCCCTGGAGCTTTCGTTCATGGATAATGGCCCCGGCATCGCCGCTGAAAATGTCGGCACGATATTTGACCCTTTCTTTACCACCAAGGAGCCGGGTAAGGGCACTGGACTTGGTCTGTCGGTAAGTTATATGATAATTGAAAATGCCAAAGGCCGGATTACCGCCGCCAGCCGGCCAGAGGGGGGCTGCGTGTTTACCATCCTCCTGCCCCTGGCCGGACCAGAGGAAAACAACCAGCACCCAAAGGGACAATGACCGAAGAAGTCGCCAAGAAAATCCTCATCCTTGATGATGAGCCCAATATGCGCCATATGCTCACCGTGTTGGTGGAAAAGGAAGGCTACCAGGTCACGGCCGGCGCTGATGGCCGTGAGGGCCTTGAACTCCTCCAGCACCACCATTTCGATTTTATCCTCTGCGATATCAAGATGCCTAATATGAGCGGTATGGAGTTCCTGCAGGCTTCAAATCAGCTACGCGGCGAGGCCACGGTCATTATGATGTCGGCCTATGGTGCCATTGATACCGCCATTGAGGCCATGAAACTTGGGGCCTATGATTTCATCTCCAAGCCCTTTAAGACCGACGAGGTCCTCCTTACCCTGAAAAAGGCGGAGGAGCGTGAGAATCTAAAGAGGGAGAATCGTAGCCTCAAGCTGCAGATAAGCGAGGTCAAGGACGAGTATCGCTTTGGCACCATGCTTGCCCACTCCAAGGCCATGCGCGATGTCTTTCGCCTGGCCGCCAAGGTTGCCCGCTTTGATACCACGGTTTTGGTCACCGGTGAATCAGGAACCGGCAAGGAGCTGGTGGCCCGGGGTATCCATTTTGCCTCGGCCCGGGCCAAGATGCCCCTTGTCGTGGAAAATTGCGGCTGTGTGCCGGAAAATCTGCTGGAGAGTCTGTTCTTTGGTCATGTCAAGGGAGCTTTCACCGGCGCCGACTATGATAAAAAAGGCTTGTTTGAGGAGGCAGATAACGGGACGATTTTTCTTGATGAGATCGGCGACCTGCCCTTGCCGCTCCAGGTCAAACTCCTTCGGGTGCTTCAGGAGGGGGAGATTAGGCCGGTGGGGGCCTCTCAGCCTCTTAATGTCGATGTCAGGGTGGTAGCGGCCACGGCCCGGGATTTGGCTGTGGAGGTGGAGGAGGGCCGTTTTCGTCAGGACCTCTACTATCGTCTCAATGTCCTGCCCATCGTTTTGCCGCCCCTGCGCCAGCGGCCGGCTGATATCCCCCTGCTCTGCGACCATTTTATCGCCAAATTTAAGGACCGGATGGGCTCTGTTGCCAGCCGGATCGACAAGGAGGCCATGAAGTTGCTCCTCAAGTACCAGTGGCCCGGCAATGTCCGTGAATTGGAAAACACCATTGAGAGGGCTTTGGTGCTTGCCGATGGCGACATCCTGGTTGTTGACAATTTTCCCATGCTCAGTGAAGGCGCGTTACCCTGCGGCGGCGCCAGTTTTTTTGAGGGCTATTCCTTGAAAGAAGCCAAGAAGGTCTGGGAGAAACATCTTATAGAAAAGACCCTTGCCGAATGCAAGGGCAACCGCTCCCGGGCTGCCGAGATGATTGAGATAAGCTACCCGTCGCTCTTGAATAAAATAAAGGATTATGGGGTGGAGGTCTAGGCGACCTTGCACGGGAATTAAATATTTAATTTGTGAAGGCCCC
>JBFFIS010000258.1:0-4422 GCA_041556375.1 Desulfurivibrionaceae bacterium
ACCTGGGTGATATCCGCTTCTACTTGCTCACCGCTGCGCTGAGCATCCAGGGCCATTTCCGCATACCCCAGAATAATAGTCAGAATATTGTTGAAATCATGGGCAATACCACCGGCCAAGGTGCCAATGGACTCCATCTTCTGGGCCTGCCGTAACTGCCGTGAGAGGTCGCGCTTCTCCAGCTCTATGGTCAAGTCCCGAAAGGTGACCACCGCCCCTTCGTTCTTGCCCTTTTTCCATAAGGGGGCGCTGGTATATTTTACCGGGAAACTCTTCCCGTCTTTCTTCCAAAAAACCTCATCGGCAGAGGTAAAGACCTTGCCCTGGGCCAGGGACTGAGAATGGGGACAGTCAGCCAGGGGGTAGGGGCTGCCATCCTTCTTGGAATGGTGGATTTTTTCATGAAGACAGGAGCCCAAAAGCTCCTCACGACTAAAGCCACACATGGCTAAGGCGGCAGGGTTAACAAAGGTTGTCCGGCCTTGCTTATCAATGCCAATGACGCCATCATCGAGGGATTCAAGGATCAGGGCCATCTGCTGCTGCTGTTGCTGGCGTACCTCCTCCCCCTTGGCCCGATCATAAATCACCTTGCGGCCGCGATTGTAGAGGAAGAATAAAACAGTCAGCCCCATACCCCACACCAGAATGTGGAAGATGACCACCCCGCGTATATGGTTGTGATAGACAGCCATATACGGCGCCAAGGGTACCGCCACCCCCACACCACCGCGAACATCTCCGACCTTATAGCCCTGGTGGGCATGACATTTGAGACAACCCTCTTTGGTGACCAGGGGCCGGATCAGGCGCAGATAGTCGCTGCCATCAATCTCTGCGACTTCAAAGACCTCTTCTTCGCCGCGCCCAAAGGCCTGCAGGGCCTGCTTCTCCCAGTCATCCGGCATATTAAGGGGATTAAGGACCTTGAGGCTGGTGATCTTGCCCTTAACACCATAGAGCTCGGAATATTGATTCATGAGCTGACGAACCATGAAAGCCGGGTTCATCAGGGTAAGTTGACGCCCGGAGGGGGTGACCAGGTCACGTTCAGGAACATGACTGAGGTTGGGATTTGGAGGGGTGCGCTCATCCGCCGGCACATAAACGCCGCCATGAGAGGTAGCCCAATAACGAAAGGCCTTGTCCTTATTAAAATAGGCTATGGCCGCTTGCCGGGCCAGCGACTCGGCATCTTCTTTGCCATGGATAGTGCTCCAGAGCATGGAGCCACCATTAATAATGGTCCAGATGACGGCAACCACCACCACGAGCCATACCAATAACGAAATTTCTTTCTGGGCCTTTCTCTGCATTCTTTTCCGGGATCCTGATGACGCTGACCCGATTACAGGGTCTAACAGAGCGAAGTTCTTGCCACCTTCTTTCTATATGCTGTGCTCATTGGCGTGGGAATGTCAAGACCGAAGAGGGAAGCATCATCGGTGGGCCCGGAAGCCTGAAGACAGAGTATAAATTAAACAATAATATATTCAGCCTTCTATACGCCTATAAATAATCTTTGCTTCTTTGAGTTTTTTTATATACTTCTATCTATTCTCAAAAAGGATTCGCCCATGCCCACTCTCTTAGCCCTGACTCTGGCAAGCTGTGCCGGTTTTTTAATATCCCGCATCCCCCTGGACCTGCCGATCTGGGCCGAACTCATTCTCTCTGCCGCGGCCTGGCTGGTTGTCTTTATAGGCACCAAAAGACTTCTAGGTAACCTTCGACCATAGGACCATCGGCTTCTTTTATGGATACTGACACCATCACCCCTGTTGCCAAGAGCCCCCAGCAGGGAATCACCCCCTACCTGCAAAGGGTCTTAAACGCCGTCTCTGATCCGGTTATTATCCAGACCCCTGATTTAAAAATCAGCTTTGCCAATACGGCGGCCGGCCGCTTAATTCCCGGCGCCAACGCCGAAGAGTCTCACCGAAACTGTTTTTGCCATGAGGTCCTTTTTGATTTTAACCGGCCCTGTAGCGACTATGGCTTTCCTTGTCCCCTGGAAATGGTCCTGACCGAAAAAAAAGAGATTTGCGTTGTCAGAAAACATGTCACAGCAGAGGGCCTTAGCCGCTGGTTGGAGATTAAAGGCCAACCCATCCTTGACGACTCCGGCGAGGTGATCCAGGTAGTTGAAACCATTCACGACATCACCAGTCACAAGGAAATTGCCAAGGCCCTGCGGCGCTATAACCGCAGTCAGGAAGAATTTTTCCACGCCTCCAGAAAGATATCATCCACCTCAGAGCTTAAAGAGCTCTATCGCCATATTGTCAGCCATGCCAAGGAGTTGTTGCAGTTTGATTTCTCCACCTTGATGCTTTTTACCGAGGATAAAAGCGGCCTTATCTGCCATGACAGCCTCGGCTTCCCAGAATCCACCATCAACACGCGCATGGGTATGGATGGCAAGGGGCTAGCGCCCTATGTCGCCCAAACGAGAACCCCGGACGCCGTTGTCGACTTTAAAACAGAAAGCCGCTTTGCCGTGCCGCAACTGGTGGCGGAGCGCAATATCCGCTCGGCCCTCTGTGTACCGATGATTATTGCCGACGAGATTTTAGGGGTCCTGGTGGGCCATACCCTGCGGCAAAGAATCTTCACCGACCAGGAAGTCCTGCTCTATGACAACCTGGCCAACCAGGCGGCCATGGCCCTTTACAGCGCCAAGACACACAGGGAGCTACGGGCCTCGGAAGACCGCTATCACGATCTTTTTGAAAACTCCCTGGATATTATCCAGATGGTTGGCGCTGACGGCCGCATTTTATTTGCCAACAAGGCCTGGAAAAACACTCTGGGCTATAGCGATGAAGAAATTCTTCAGCTCTCAGCCTTTGACATCATCCACCCCGACAGCCGCAGCCATTGCCAGGAGATGTTCGGCCAACTCTGCCGAGGCGAAAAGGTTGACCTCATCGAAACAACCTTTGTTGCCAAAGACGGCCGCTCCTTCCCTGTGGAGGGCCATATTAATTCAAATATGAAAGACGGCGCCCTGGTCTCCACCCGCGGCATTTTTCGCGACGTCACTGAACGCAAGGTCTTTGAGGAGAAACTCCAGGAACTTTCCACCACCGATGAGCTCACCGGCCTCCTTAACCGCCGCGGTTTTTTCACCCTGGCCGCCAAGCAGCTGACCATCAGCGCCCGCACAGGCAGCACCCTGTATCTGCTCTATGCCGACCTTGACAACATGAAGCGGATCAACGATCAACATGGCCATAGTATAGGCGATCAGGCCCTGATGGAGAGCGCCAGCCTCCTGCGAGAGACCTTCCGTGATGGCGACATTATTGCCAGGGTGGGAGGCGACGAGTTTATCATTCTGCTCACCACCATTGCCGATGACCAAAATGAAGACAGTGTCCTGGCCCGCTTTGACAGAAATCTCAGGCGCCTTAACCAACAACCGGACCGGGATTACGAGATTCATATCAGCCGGGGAATTGTCAAACATCAAGGCACAAGCCCCTGCGCCCTGGACGACCTCCTGCTGGAGGCCGACCAACGGATGTATGAAAACAAACGCCAAAGAAAAAACCTCTCCTAAACCCTGACCTAAGGGAAGGCTACTCCGCCTGATTCTCCCCTCCGGCCATGGCGCCATTTTCACCTCTTTGTGGCCATCACCACATTTTTTTTATTTGGCCACGGCTCCTCAATCTGCCATCATTAAAATGAGTCCACCTTACAGCAGAGGCCTTTTCCGCCCGGGATCTCTGCATAAATCTCCGGGCAATCTATCGCCCCACACCCCAGACCACCAAAAAACAATGCCCTCACAGCCCCCTGAAAGCAAAAAGAAACCCGATCCTGAGCGGATGGCGGTGCTCCGCAGTCTGCCCATTGAAATCAAGGAGCAGATAACCGGTGAAGAGGCCCAGGCCTTTCTCTTTAAAAAAGAGCTGCCAGAATCCCTCCTCGACAAACTCAAAGAGTATCTGGTTTCGGACGACGACTAAAATTCCCACGACGTGAGGTTGCTTCAGGAGAGTTCCAGCAAGGACAAAAATGGACATACTCTCAACGCTTATCACCGCGGCCCTGCTTATCTGGCTTATCGCCACCCTGGCAGGCTGGCGGCGCTCCATGCCCAGCGGACTTTCCGTGGCCAGCCCCCTGCACGGCGCCGACCACATCACCTTTCTCACCGACCTCACCTACCTCCATGACGGCCAGCTACGCTCCGAACAGCACATCTTGCCGGCCATCAAGGACCTCATCAACGAGGCCGAGTCGTTTATCATTATCGACATCTTTCTGTACAACGATCTGCACAACAACAGTACCGCCTTTCCCAGGCTGAGCAGAGAAGTAACCGATGCCCTGCTGACCGCTAAAAACCGCCGGCCCGCCCTTGAGCTGTGGATAATCTCCGACCCGACCAATACCGGCTACGGCTCCTAT
>JBFFIS010000259.1:0-4382 GCA_041556375.1 Desulfurivibrionaceae bacterium
GCAGGACTGATGGCAACTGTTATTGTCCTTCTTGGATGGCTGTTAGGCGGCCTGTTTTTTTGGCAGTCAACCGGCCTGAACGCTTATAGCGAAGGACTAAAAGCCATGGATCAGGCCTTTGCCGCCATGGCTGAAATGTACAAAACGTCTGGGAATTTTCCCCCGGATGTGGTGGCAGATATCGAACGTGGCTTTGACCAGGCCCGCCAGAAACTGCCACGGATTTTCCCGGCATTACTCGTCATGTCCGCCACTATTATCAGTTGGCTGAACATGGCCTTGGGAAATCGCTTGCTTGGGCGTCACGCCTTGAAACGTACTGTATGGCCGCCATACCGTTTCTGGAGACTGCCTGAAAATCTGGTTTGGCTGGTAATTCTGGCAGGAATACTATTCATAATGCCGGTAACAGGCATTAAGACAGTAGGCCAGAACGCTCTTCTCATCCTGGGAACTGTTTATTTCTTCCAGGGACTGGCGGTACTTTTTGCCATGCTGGAAAGATGGGATGCGCCGCGACCAATCAGGGTCTTTATATATATTTTCATCTTTATCCAGACCTATTCCATTGTACTGCTTGCAGCCCTTGGGATTGTCGATATCTGGAAAGATTTAGGTAAAATCTACAAAGAAGAAGAGACGCCGTAACCAGGTGTCGTCCTCTTTGTTAAAAAATATATCTCGCACGCGGGATGAAATAGATAACAGGTTTATCTACCTGAGGTGACCATTATGGAACTGATTCTTACACAAACAATTGAAACCCTTGGCGAAGAAGGTGCCGTGGTCAATGTTAAGCCTGGTTATGGCCGCAACTACTTGATCCCCCAAGGTAAGGCTGTGCTGGCAACAAAGGCTGCCATGGCAGTACGTGATCGTAACATGGCGGCCATCAAGGCCCGCCTCGAGAACGAACGCGGTACCGCTGAAACCATTGCCAAGAAACTTGACGGAACAACCGTTACCATCACCATGCGCTCCGGCGAGGACAACAAGCTCTACGGCTCGGTGACCTCTGCTGATATCGCCGACAAACTTGCCGAACTCGGCATTACCGTCGACAAGCGCAAGATCGTCCTTGACGAGCCCCTCAAGAGCCTTGGCGAATTCACCATTTCTTACAAGGCTGGCTACCAGGTCGTCGGCGAATTCAGGGTGCTTATCACCTCCTTGAATGCCCAGGAAGAAACCCCTGCGCCCGCCGCTGCCGAGCCTGAGGCCGTTGAAGCAGCAGATGAAGAGGCCGGAGCCGACGAATAAGATCGTCTCCAGTTTCACTTCGTTTTAAAAAGCGGCTCTTTTCAACGCACCTGAAAAGAGCCGCTTTTTTTATGCCGGACTTGCATAAAAATCCTTAGCGGATAATATGGGCTGTTCGTTTCTCAAATTTCCCAGAACACCTTTTCTCTATGCCCATGGAACAAGCGCTCACCACCCCTGTCAGCCACCGGATGCCGCCCCAGAACAAGGAGGCGGAACAATGTGTTCTCGGCGCCATTCTCCAGCAAAAAGGAATGATGGCCAAGGCCGTTGACCTCATCACCCCTGACGATTTCTACCTCGACAACCATAAAGCCATCTTCAAGGCTATGGTCACCCTTTTTGACCGTAACCAACCACAGGATATGGTGACGGTGATCAACCATCTCACCAGCACCAACGCCCTGGAGGGCTCTGGCGGTGCTGCCTATATCGCCACTCTCACCGACACTGTGCCCCTGGCCTCAAATATTGTCCATTACGCCAAGATTGTCCGTGAGAAATCGATCCTTCGCCAGTTGATCAGCACCACTACATCCATCGCCTCCCGATGTTACGATGAACAAGATGAGATCGACCGCCTCCTCGACGATGTCGAAACCACAGTATTTGAGATCTCCAGCAGCAAGAGCGGCTCCAAGTTCGAGGCCCTGAAATCCATCATGGCGGGAACCTTTGACAAGGTAACCCAGCTTGCCGAACGCAAGGAACTGATCACCGGTGTGCCAACCGGCTATGACGTGTTCGACCGGATGACCGCCGGCCTCCAGCCCTCTGACCTCATCATCCTGGCTGGCCGTCCCAGTATGGGTAAAACTGCTTTGGCCATGAATATGGTCCAAAACGCTGCCATGCAGTTTGATGTGCCGGTGGCCGTGTTCAGCCTGGAGATGTCCAAACATCAACTCGCCATGTGTCTTCTCTGTTCGGTAGGCCGGGTAGACTCCAACGATGTCCGGACCGGCCACATCAAGGAGCACGACTGGCCCAAACTGACCAGGGCCACAGGCGAGCTGACCAATGCCCCCATCTTTATCGATGACACCGCGGCAATCTCTGTTCTTGAGATGCGCGCCAAGGCCAGACGCCTGAAGATTGAATACGATATCGGCCTCGTTGTTGTTGATTATCTCCAACTCATGAAGGGCCGCGGTGACAGCCGTGAACAGGAGATCAGTGAGATTTCCCGCTCCCTGAAGGCTATGGCCAAGGAACTTGACATCCCGGTTATCGCCCTTTCCCAGCTCAACCGCAGCCTGGAGAGCCGTCCCAATAAAAGGCCGCAGCTTTCAGATCTCCGTGAATCAGGTGCCATTGAGCAGGATGCCGACGTTATCTGCTTTATCTATCGTGACGAGGTCTATAACAAGTCTGAGGACAATCCCAAAAAGGGCACGGCCGAACTCATCATCGGTAAACAACGTAACGGCCCCACCGGCACGGTCGAGCTCGCCTTTATCGGGCGTTACACCACCTTTGAGAACCTGGCCTTTCACCATGAGGGCCAACCCATTCCGGCCTAAGGGGTTACCGTCCATATTGCCAGGCACTCTTGTGTCTTTTTAGCCCTATGGACGCGGTCTCGGCCCTGGTATTTTTTTACCTTTCACTCCTCGCCAAGCTGTTGCACTTCGTGGCTGATATGGTAAAAAGAGGCCTGAAATCAGAGGCCTGCCCTATCTTTGTCCCCCTGCTTCCGATCTGAACCTGTATCCCCTCTTTTTTTTAAGGATTTATATTATGGCCCCAGCCGATACCGCCCATTACGATTTTGCCGCCATTGAAACCAAATGGCAGCAAAAATGGCTCCAGGAAAACACCTTCAAGGTTACCGAGGACCCAAACAGAAAGAAGTACTACTTGCTGGAGATGTTCCCCTACCCCTCCGGCCGGATCCACATGGGCCATGTCCGCAACTACACCATTGGGGATGTCGTCGCCCGCTTCAAACGCATGCAGGGCTATAACGTCCTCCATCCCATGGGCTGGGATGCCTTTGGCCTGCCTGCTGAAAATGCCGCCATTAAAAACGCCACCCACCCGGCCAAATGGACCTACGAAAATATTGACTACATGCGCGGCCAGCTCCAACAGATGGGCCTCAGCTACGATTGGGACCGGGAGCTTGCCACCTGCAACGACGACTATTACCGCTGGGAGCAGCAATTTTTCATCGAGCTCTATGAAAAAGAGCTGATTTACCAGAAGGTCACCGTGGTCAACTGGTGCGAAACCTGCCAGACCGTACTGGCCCGCGAACAAGTCATTGACGGCTGCTGCTGGCGCTGCGACCAGGGTGTTGAACCACGGGAGATGAACGGCTGGTTTTTCAAGATCACCGATTATGCCGAAGAGCTCCTGGCCGAATGTGACAACCTGAGAGGCTGGCCGGAGAAGGTCCTGACCATGCAGCGCAACTGGATCGGCAAATCAGTCGGCGCCCAGGTAGACTTTGCCATTGAGGGCCGTGACGATGCCCTGACCATCTTCACCACCCGGCCCGACACCATCCACGGCGCCACCTTCATGTCCATTGCCCCTGAGCACCCTCTGGTGGCCGAGCTCACCCAAGGCACTCAACAGCACGAAACCGTTGCCGACTTTGTCAAACGCACCACCGTGGCCAAGCAGCGTCAGAAGGCGGGTGAGGAGCTTGACAAGGAAGGTGTCTTTACCGGCGCCTACGCTATCAACCCCTATACCGGCGACAGATTGCCCATCTATGCGGCAAATTTCGTCCTTATGGAGTACGGCACCGGGGCGGTCATGGCAGTGCCGGCCCACGACCAACGAGATTTTGAGTTCGCCCAAAAATATTCCATCCCAGTGAAGGTTGTCATTCAGCCCGAAGACCGCAATCTTGATGCCGCCACCATGGAAGAGGCCTACGAAGGACCGGGCACCCTGGTTGACTCCGGCGATTTCACCGGCCTGACCTCGGAAGAGGCCAAAAAGGCCATCACTGCCGAGGCCAAGGAAAAAGGCTTTGGCCAGCAGCAGGTTACCTATCGCCTCCGCGACTGGGGCGTCTCCCGCCAGCGTTACTGGGGCACGCCCATCCCCATGATCCATTGCCAGCAATGCGGGGTGCAGCCGGTGGCCAAGAGCGACCTGCCGATCAC
>JBFFIS010000260.1:0-4380 GCA_041556375.1 Desulfurivibrionaceae bacterium
CGGCAAGTTCGCCTCAGCCCAGGTGATGAAAGAGGCCCTCGATGCCTCCGGTTCCGAGATGATCACCGTGGCCCTGCGCCGCGTCGATCTCAGCAATCCGGATGACGATATCATGGCCAATCTTGACCGTGAGAAGTATTGGTTTCTGCCCAACACCTCCGGCGCCCGTGATGCCGAAGAGGCCATCCGTCTGGCCAATCTGGCCCGGGCCGTGGGCAAAACCAACTGGCTCAAGCTGGAGGTCACCCCTGATCCCCGCACCCTGCTGCCAGACCCCATTGAGACCCTGAAAGCCACCGAGCTCTTGGTCAAGGATGGATTTATTGTTCTGCCCTATATGAATGCCGACCCCATTCTGGCCCTGCGTCTCCAGGATGTCGGGGCTGCCGCGGTCATGCCGCTTGGCTCGCCCATCGGCACCAACCAGGGGGTGTTGACCCGCTTTCAGGTGGAGATCATTATTGAACAGGCCCGGGTGCCTGTGGTGGTGGACGCCGGCCTTGGCGCCCCTTCCCATGCCGCTGCCGCCATGGAGATGGGGGCTGATGCCGTGCTGGTGAATACCGCTATTGCCGTGGCCGGTGATCCGGTACGCATGGCCAGGGCCTTTGCCCAGGCGGTGGAGGCGGGGCGTACGGCCTATGAGTCCGGACTTGGCGCCCAGGATAAACAGGCCGCTGCCTCTTCCCCAGAGGTCGGCCTGGATTTTTTAAGATAAAAAGTTGGAATTAAGAATACAAAATTCAGGATTCAGAATGTCGGATGCATGATAGATGAGTCAGAAGGGGGGTACTCTTCTGATTTTTGTATTCTGAATTCTCTATTCTGCTTTAAAACTATGTTAACCATCCCCGATTTTCACCAACTGGCAGAGTGGGTCGCCTCCTGTAATAAGGACAATGTTATTCAGGCCTTGCATGCCGAGCATCTTGGTATCCATGATCTGGCGGCCCTGTTGTCCCCGGCCGCCTCTGATATGCTGCCTGAGCTGGCCCGTTGTTCCGCCGACATCACCGCCCGCCGTTTTGGCCGCACCATCCAGCTCTACGCCCCAGTCTATCTTTCCAGCTTCTGCAGCAATAAGTGTGCGTATTGCGGTTTTTCTGCGGAAAATAAGATTGAGCGCCGCCTCCTTACAATGGAGGAGGCGGAAAGGGAGATGGATATCCTCCATGAGCGTGGTTTTAACCATGTCCTGCTCGTTTCCGGCGAGGCCCCTGCCAAGCTGGGCGTCGACTACCTCGAAGAGCTGGCTCGGCGCACCCGTGATCGTTTCGCCTCGATTACCATTGAGGTTCAACCTCTGAGCACCGAGGAGTATACCCGGCTCTTTCAGGCCGGCATCACCGGAGTTGCCGTTTACCAGGAGACCTATGATCGCACGGTCTATGACCAGGTTCATCTCAGCGGCAAAAAATGTGACTATGATTACCGGCTGGCGACCTCGGCCCGGGTGGCCCAGGCCGGTATGCGCGAGGTGGGTATCGGTGCCCTCTTGGGCCTTGCTGACTGGCGGTGCGAGGGCCTGGCCTTGGGTCTCCATCTGGCCTGGCTCCGGAAGAATTTTTGGCGGACGGCCGTCACCGTCTCTTTCCCGCGCTTGCGGCCGGCTGAAGGGGGCTTCCAGCCCCTGGTCGCCGCTTCGGAAAAAGATCTGACTCAGCTGCTCTTTGCTTTGCGCATCTACGATCCTGATGTCGGCCTGGTGCTCTCCACCCGTGAGGAGGAACGTTTTCGTAACGGTATGATCGGCCTGGGGCCAACCCGCTATTCCGCCGGAAGCTGCACAGCCCCGGGGGGCTATGCCCATCCCGAACTCGAAGGCGAACAGTTTTCGGTGGGCGATCACCGCACCCTCACTGAGGTCTGTGCCAGCATCCAGGCCAAGGGCCATGACCCGGTTCGCAAGGATTGGGATAGTATCTTCCAAAAAGGGTTTTAAGTTTTGGCCGTTAAATGGTAAGTTTTTTGCTCTATATGTCTACCTAGGGATTTGCTGGCAGGGGCAGTATGGCGACCTGTGTGCAGGTTTTTCATCTGGCGGGAGGATGACGATGTCTGTTTTTGCATGGAAGGCTGAGTACAGCGTTGGTATTGGCGAGATTGATGACCAGCATAAACAGCTGGTCGCCATGGTCAACGATATGCATGAGGCCATGGCAGAGGGCAAAGGCCGTGATATTCTCGGTGAGATTTTAACTAAGCTCATTACCTATACCAAACAGCATTTTGCCAGCGAAGAAGCTCTGATGGAGAAATATGGTTTCCCTGATTTCCCAGCCCATAAGGTTTCCCATGCCAAGATGACCAAAAGGGTTTTGGAGTTGCAAAAGGAGTTTGAGCAGAGCGACGTCAAGCACAGTATCGAGGTCGCCCGCTTCATGCAGCAGTGGCTCAATAAGCATATCTTAGAGACGGATAAGCAATATAGTTCATTTTTAAAAAATAAAGGCGTTAGTTGAGAAGGTTAAGCCCTTGGCTAAGGGCCCTTTAAGACGATTTTTTGCTAAAAAACACACCTTGAGAGGTTCAATATGTCCCAAGATCTAAAGAAGATGTACACCAATATCCTTGGTGATTCCTTTCCCATGACCATGACCATTTCCTTTGGCGATCAGATGCTGATCTATAAGAAGAGAACCTGGAATATCACCATGGAAGACGGCACCTCGGAAGAGCGTGGTATCCGTTATGGTGAAAACCCTGATCAGGAGGCCGCCCTCTATGAGCTCATTAACGGTAACCTGACCCTGGGTGACTGTCAGTTCATCGAGCCGGGTAATGGTCTGGTCAGTGCCATCTCTGTAGAGGACATGCTTCAGGTCGGCAAGCATCCCGGTAAGATCAATCTCACCGATATTGATAACGGTCTCAACATCATCAAGTACATGGTGGATCGGCCGGCCGCTGTTATCCTTAAGCATAATAACCCCTGCGGTTGCGCAGTGAGCGATTCCCTGGCCGATGCCTATAACAAGGCCAATCGCGCCGACCGCATTGCCGCCTTTGGTGGTGCCGTTATCATGAGTAAGGCCGTTGACAAGGCCACCGCCGAGCTGATGAGCCAGAACTATCTGGAAGTGGTCTGCGCCCCTGAGTTTGAGGATGGAACCCTGGAGATCCTGGCCCAGCGCAAGAATCTGCGCGTTATCAAGATGCCCCGCATCGATCGTCTGGCCGATTTTGAGAACTACCGCTTTGTCGACTTCAAGAGCCTCATTGACGGCGGTCTTATTGCCCAGCAGTCAGCAGTGAATTCCATTCGTACTGCTGCCGATCTCAAGGACGCGGTCACCACCGCCAAGGGTGTGGAGTATCGTTGTGAGCGTCAGCCCACGGCCCAGGAGATCGATGATATGCTCTTTGGCTGGGCCGTCGAGCATGGCGTTACCTCTAACTCAGTCATCTATGTGAAGAACGGTGTTACCGTTGGTATCGGTACCGGCGAGCAGGACCGGGTCGGCGTTGCCGAGATTGCCGTCCATAAGGCCTATATCAAGTATGCCGACATTCTCTGCTTTGACAAGTTTGGCATTCCTTACGCCGATCTGGCTCTGGAGACCCTGCAGGGCAAGCGCGACAAGGCCGACCAAGAGGCCATTGATGCCCAGACCAAGGAAGATCGGGCCGGCCTGCCTGGTTCCTGCATGATTTCAGACGCCTTCTTCCCCTACCGCGATGGTGCTGATGTCGGAATCCGCGAGGGCGTGACCTCTATCCTTCAGGCCGGTGGTTCCATGCGCGATTTTGAAACCATCCAGGCCTGTAACGAGGCCAACCCCCAGGTGGCCATGAAGTTCACTGGTCAGCGCTCCTTTAAGCATTAAAAGATTGCCCCTCAGGGGCGATTGCTGCTGGAATTCAAAACCCCGTAGGAGTAGAATTTACTCCTACGGGGTTTTCTTTTTTTTAGGAGGGAAAAGGCATGAAGACAGCGCTTGTCTTACTGGCCACCGGGTTTGAAGAAACAGAGGCGGTCACCATCATTGATGTCCTGCGGCGTGCCGATGTCGTGGTCACCTCGGCAAGCCTGGGCGAGCCGTTGGTGGAAGGGGCCCACGCCATTAAGGTTATGGCAGACACGGTCCTGGCTAAGGTCAAGGATAGGTTGTTTGATGTCGTGATTCTGCCGGGGGGCATGGGGGGTACCAACAAGCTGTTGGCCTCGGATGAGGTGGCAGGGCTCTTACGGGGGCATGCCCAGCAGGGCAGGATTGTCAGCGCAATCTGCGCCGCCCCTCTGGTCTTTGAAAAGGCCGGGCTGCTTACCGGCAAGACAGCCACTATTTACCCAGGCCTTGATGATAAACTTGTTTCCGCCGCTGAGGTCAGTGCTGACAGCGTTGTTGAAGACGGCAAGGTCATCACCAGTAAGGGGCC
>JBFFIS010000261.1:0-4361 GCA_041556375.1 Desulfurivibrionaceae bacterium
ACCAGGGACCTACCGGTTATGAGCCGGTGGCTCTAGCCAGCTGAGCTATAGGCCCATCATGCACTTCGAAAAACCAGAATAATATAGCAGCAAAATTCTTTTTGTCAACCAGCTTTATTCCCTGAACGGTACTTAAGGCAGGCAAATCCCCCTCTTCTTCCTAGGCATATTCGGGGCAGACATCAGCCTTGAACTGGTCAAAGCCGATGCGGTCAATAAAACGACCCATGCGTTCTGACTTTTTGCCGTTATCCTTAAAGTAATTAAGAATCTTTTCAGCCAGGTCAAGGGCCTGCTCATCGCTGAGGTCCTTGCAGAGCTCAACGGCCAGCTGGGGCCGGGAGGCGGCATTGCCACCAACCAAAACTGTCCAGCCTCCTTTCTTGCCAACAAAACCAAGGTCTTTAACCGGGGTCTCCGCGCAGTTATTGATACAGCCGGAAACACCCATCTTACATTTATTGGGCAACTCAAAACCGTGAAAGCGCTTGTCGAGAGCCATACCGAGCCCCAGGGCATCCTGCTTGCCGAGGCGGCACACCGTCGTGCCGGGACAGGCCTTAATGGAACGAACACAAAGACCGATGGCATGACCGACACCGGGCTCAAGCTCTTCCCACGCAGGTTCAATATCTTCTTCCTTAAAGCCTACCATGGCAATGCGGGCGGCACTGGTAATCTTCAGAACCGGAACCTTGTATTTATCAGCCACATCAGCGACATTACGCAGGTCGGCAGGGGTAATTAAACCAAGGGGAAAATGGGGAACAATGGCATAGCTGCCATCTTTCTGCTGCACAGCACCTTTTTCGCCGTCTTTCATGATGAATCTCCTATATGTAAAATTATTAAACGTTACGTTATTAAGTTAGGTACTATGGACTATCTACCAGAGACGTATATGCTTTTCAAGCTCTTTAGTAATAATTCCTAACTAGGAAATTAAAATTTTACCCTTTATACCGCAGGCTATACCCATAACCTATAATTTTCGCTAAAAATAAGGGCGGCAACCCCAGCCAGCCTTGCAAAAAAAAATATCGAGGACTTCCATGAACATCCACCCTGACATCACGGCCACCATTGGCAACACCCCCCTGGTCAGCCTCAACCATCTCACCAAGGGCTGCCATGCCCGTATTGCCGCCAAACTTGAAAGCTTCAACCCCTGCGCCTCGGTCAAGGACCGCCTGGCCCTCATCCTCATTGACAGTGCTGCAAAAGAGGGCAAAATAACTGCCCAGACCACCATTATCGAACCCACCTCCGGCAACACCGGCATCGGCCTGGCCAGTGTCGCCGCGGCCCGAGGGCTCCGCCTCATCCTGACCATGCCGGAAACCATGAGCCAGGAGCGCCGTAAACTTCTCAAGCTCCTGGGGGCTGAACTGGTTCTCACCCCCGGCGGCCAGGGTATGAAGGGCGCTATCACCCGGGCCCAGGAGCTCTGCGAGGAAATCCCGGACTCCTACATGCCCATGCAGTTCGACAATCCGGCCAACGCCGAGATCCACCGCCGCACCACTGCCGAGGAAATTTGGAAGGACACCGATGGCCTGGTGGATATTATTGTCGCCGGTATCGGCACCGGCGGCACCATCACCGGCGTCGGCGAGGTCCTGCGCGAGCGCCGCCAGGTAGAGATTATCGGCGTCGAACCGGCAGAATCTGCAGTCCTGGCCGGCAAACCTCCCTCTCCCCACCGTATCCAGGGCATTGGCGCCGGCTTCATCCCCTCCGTCCTCAACCAGGAGGTGCTCAGCGAGGTCATCCAGGTTCCCTCAGAAGAGGCGGTGGAGCTGACCATCACTCTGGCCCGGGAGGAAGGAATTCTGGCCGGCATCTCTTCAGGTGCCGCCCTGCACGCCGCTCTCACCGTGGCACGCCGCCATGAAAACAAAGACAAACTCCTTGTTGTCATTTTTCCCGACACCGGCGAACGCTACCTGTCCAACCTTGAGCCATGACCACACCCCAGTAATCATACGGACCATAAACCCTTCTGTGACAGGGTTTTTTAGCAAAAGCCCATAGTTTTACTTGCACTCAAAATCATCCTTATTTATAGTCGCTTATCTCTACGTCCATTGAATTCGTAAACATTTTTTAAAGCATATTTTGTCCTTGGGCAGACACCTTCCTAACGCAAAAAAAGGAGATTTCACCAGATGAAACTCGGGTTAAACGGCCTTGGTCGTATCGGCAAATTATCACTCTGGCACCACGTAGGTCGCAAACATTTTTCCGGCATTGTCGCCAACACAGGCCGTGAAATCGGCCAAAGCCTGGAAGATCTTGCTGCATCCATTGAAAAAGACAGTAGCTATGGTCGCCTCAGCAATTTCTTGCACGGCTGGAAAGGCGGTCGGGTTATTGAGAATATAAATCATGCCGAAGGCACCATGACTGTGAACGGCATGCCGGTCAAGATTCTGCGCGAATCCCGCAATCCCAAAGACATCAAGTGGAAAGAGAACGATGTCCGCATCGTCGTCGACACCACCGGCGTCTTCACCGACCCCACCGCAGAGCCTGACTCAGGCTACGGCGCCTTCCGCGGCCACCAGGTAGGCGGAGCTGAGAAGGTTATTCTTTCCGCCCCTTTCAAGATCAAGGCCAAGGGCATGGAGATGCCGGATGACGCTATCACCACAGTTATGGGTATCAATGAGGATGACTACATCCCCTCCAAGCACAACCTGATTTCCGCGGCCTCCTGCACCACCACCTGTCTCTCTTATATGATGAAGCCGCTTCTCGATGCCTTTGGCGCTGAGAACTTTCTCTCCGCCTCCATGGTCACCGTCCATGCCGCCACCGGCAGCCAGAAGGTTCTGGACTCGCTGCCCAAGACCGGGGCGAGTGACCTGCGCAAAAACCGCTCCATCCTCAACAATATCATCCTCACCACCACTGGAGCGGCCAAGGCCCTGCGCCTGGTTATTCCGGAGATGAAGGATATCGGTTTTATTGCCGAATCAGTGCGGATCCCGACCTCAACCGGTTCCCTCATTGTCCTGGTCCTCAACCTGCAAGACACCCTTGATGACCCGATCAACCGCGCCAAAATCAACGGCATCTATGAGCAATTCGGCCAGTCCAGCCCCTACCTGATGTACTCGGAAGAACAAAATGTCTCCTGTGACATCATCGGCACACCGGCGGCTGCCACCATTATCGAGGGCACCGAAACCCACACCCGTACAGCAGCCATCCGCGTCAACATGGAGCGTCTGGGCTGCGCCGGCAAGGGCGACGGCGACTCCCCCAACTTCCTCAATGTCCCGGTTACCCAGGCCGTTATCTACGGCTGGTACGACAATGAGCTCGGCAGCTACACCAACATGCTGGCCGACCGAGTTGTCTCCATCGCCGACCAGATGGTGTGATCGATATCAGCATCACCGCTTTGCGGGTAAAAGATGTGGCAGAGGCGGTCCAGCTCGACAGTGAAAACCTGTCCCCCTGGACTGCCTCCCACTTCGACAACCTCTTACACCAAAAGCATAGCTGGAATTTTGTTGTCCGCTCCACAGAAAAACAAGAACTGGTCGCCTTTATCTGTGGCCAGAGCCTTCTTGACGAAGCCGAGATCCACAAGATTACCGTTGCCAAAAAATTTCGACGTCAGCATATCGGCCACCGACTCCTTGACCATGCCCTGGCCATGCTCAAAAAAAACGGTGTTCTTTCCTGTTTTCTCGAATTCCGCGCCACAAACATACCAGCCCAACAGCTCTATCACTCATGTGGCTTTAGCCCCTGTGGTCTCCGAAAAAAATACTACAACTCCCCCAGGGAGGATGCTATCATCATGAAGTTGGAGTTCTAACAGCGTATTTCATCGCCCTGACGCCCTGCCCCTTTCCTCTCTTTTACCTGGAGAATTTCTGTGAAAAATATCCGCGATCTTGACATCAAAGGCAAAAAACTTCTCATCCGCGTTGATTTTAATGTTCCCCTCGACAGTCTGGGCAATATCACCGACGACACCCGTATCCGCGGCGTCCTGCCAACCATCGACCATGCCCTGGATGAACATGCCAAAGTTATTATTATGTCCCACATGGGTCGCCCCAAGGGCCAGCGCCAGGATAAGTTCAGCCTGGCCCCGGCGGCCAAGCGCCTGAGCCGCCTGATCAACAAAGAGGTCAAACTGGCGCCGGACTGTATCGGCCCTGAGGTTGAAGAAATGGTTGCCGCCATGCAACCCGGCGATGTTATTCTTCTAGAAAACCTGCGCTTCTACAGCGACGAACAGGAAAACAACGCCGACTTTGCCAAGAAACTTGCCGCCCTTGCTGACATCTATATAAATGATGTCTTTGCCGTGGCCCACCGGGCTCACGCCTCGGTGGTGG
>JBFFIS010000262.1:0-4309 GCA_041556375.1 Desulfurivibrionaceae bacterium
CATCACTCCTCACCAATGAGGCTTAAACAAATATAACACTCTCAAAAATGACAAACACTCCCCTTAACCCCCCAATAGCCTATAGTCTAATCACCTAAACAAAAATGACCCTTGCCTACCCCTGGTTCCTCTGTGGACTTTTCATTATACCGATTCTCACCCTGCTCTATTTTCGCAGGCGTAAAAATCGCACCACCATTGGTTACTCAGACCTGTCCACCCTGCGTCTTTCCGGTGAATCATTACGCCAGCATTTCATCCACCTGCCATTTCTACTCATCATGGTTGGCCTTATCCTGCTCATCATTGGCCTTGCCCGGCCTCAGGAAGGGATTGAAAAGATGGAGCAGATCAGCCATGGTATTGGCATTGAAATTGTTATCGACCGCTCCTCATCCATGTCCGAGATCATCACCTATCGGGGGGAACGGATGAATCGCCTTGAGGCGGTAAAAAAGGCCTTTAGCCGCTTTGTTTTTGGCGATGACGGCAAAACATCAGGTCGCACCAATGACCTCATTGGCCTCATTGCCTATGCCGGTTTTGCTGAAACCATCTGCCCCCTCACCCTGGCCCATGACACCCTGGACGGTTTTATAGCACAAATTAAATTAGCCAACCCGAGGGATCAGTATGATGACGGCACCGCCATTGGTGATGGTTTGGCCCTTGCTGCGGCCAGGCTTCACGAGGCAGGGAATACAGAAGATGATGGCTATGAGCTAAAGTCAAAGATCATCATTCTCCTCACCGATGGCATCCAGACCGCAGGCCAATACAGCCCAATACAGGGTGCCCAGCTGGCCAAGGAATGGGGCATCAAGGTCTACACCATCTACATCGGCGACAAACCTGAAGCACCTGGCTTCTTCAGCCGGGGTAATCGTGGAGCCGAGGCCGTTCATGTCCTGCAGGCCATTGCCCAGGAAACAGATGGCCTCTTCTGGCAGGCGAACGGTGGCAAGAACCTGCAGGAGATCATCGAGGCCATCGATAAACTTGAAAAGAGCGAAATCGAGTCCATCCGCTATATGGATTACAAAGAGTTCTTCCACTGGTTTGTCCTGGCGGGACTCGGCATCTTAGGGCTCGGACTTCTGTTTAAATGGACCATGCTTGGGGTACTCCGATGAATATGCAGTTTCTTCACCACGAATACCTCCTCCTGGGCTGGAGCCTGCCTGTGCTGCTGGGCCTCCTCATTCTCCACCTGGAGCGCCAGGATAAAAAGCGGGGTCGCCTCAACCTTAATCAGAGTAAACGCCAACAATCCCTTTTTGCTGGTGTCATCAGACATGGCTTGCTCTTTGCCGGCCTGGCCCTGTGCATTGTTGCCCTGGGCCGCCCTGTTGCCGAGCAGGAGCCAACCACGGTCAAACGCCAAGGGCGAGATGTGGTCTTTATGCTGGACGTGTCGAGATCCATGCTGGCCCAGGATCTCGCCCCCAACCGTTTGGAGCGCGCAAAACTGGCCATTATCGATTGCATTGAACGGTTACAGGGTGACCGGGTTGGTCTTGTGGCCTTTGCCGGATCGGCAGTGGTGCGCTGTCCCCTCACCCTTGATTATGGATTTTTCAAACAGATGCTTGAGGCTACAAGTCCCGATCTTGCCGTTAAAGGGGGGACCAACATCGGTGATACCCTGCGAACGATCCATAACGATGTTTTTGACAAACAGCTCAAGGCCTATAAGGATATCATCATGATCAGTGATGGCGGTGACCATGACTCCTTTCCAGTCAATGCCGCCCAGACCCTCGGTGACGAGGGCATTCGTCTCATTGTCATCGGTGTCGGCGATAAGCACACCGGCCAGACCATCCCCCTTGCCGAGACAAAAAACGTCCTCAAATATGAAGGCAAGGCCGTGTTAACCAAGCTTGACAGTGACTCCCTCAGGCAAATCGGCCTTGCAACCCCGGGGGGGATTTATCTGGAAGTGGGCACCGGTTCGGTTGATCTCGGCGAAGTGTATATGGACCTGGTCCGCAGTCAGGCCAAACGTGATTTTGGTGAAGAGACCATGAACAACTACCGTGAACTCTACGGCTGGTTTCTTGGCCTTGGCATTCTCCTCATCATCCTTGATCTACTGCTGGACATACTCTGGAGGGCGCCACGTGAGAAATAAAATCGCCACGAGTTATACGCTGCGCTGCATACTGGCCCTGCTCTTTCTGTTGCCCTATTCAAGCTATGCAGAAGAGGAGGGCGCCAATAAAGAAGTCACCCAGCTGCAACAGCAGATTACCGAACTTCGGCAACAGGTTGCTGAGGATCCGGAGAATCCAACCCTGTTGTATAATTATGGCAGCGCCTTATATCAGGCCAAGGAGTACCAGCAGGCCGCCGAAACCTTCGCAGCCAGTGCCGAACATGAAGTGAATCATTCAAAACGGGCTGAAGCATCCTATAATCAGGGGCGCACCCTCTTTGAGCAGAGCAAGAATACTGAAAGCCTCAAAGAGAAGAAGCGTCTGCTCGAACAATCAGCAACGGCCTTTCACCAAGCCCTGGAGGACAACCCACAACTCACCCAGGCCCGGGTGGGGCTGAAGGAATATCGCCGGGAAATACAGAAGATAGCTCCCCCAAACGATCAGCAGCAACAGCAAGAACAGAGCAAGAAGCAGGAAGGTCAGGAAGGTCAGGAAGGTCAGGAAGGTCAGGAAGGTCAGGAAGGTCAGGAAGGTCAGGAAGGTCAGGAAGGTCAGGAAGGTCAGGAAAATGTACAGCAACAGCTTTCAGAGGCAAGCAAAAAACAGCAGGAGTTGAACAATTCCTCCGACCAGAAGGGCCAATCTTCACAACAGGAAATGACCGACAAGGCCAATAAGCAGGAAGCATTACGGCAACAGCTTGAGCAACTTCAGCAACAACTGGAGGAGGAGAAGCAGACCGAGGACCAGGCCAAACAGCTGCAAAAGGCCATTGATGAACAGAAAAAAGCCGAAGAGGCCTTGCGCCAGGGCAATGAGTCCCAGGCCAGCCAGCACCAGAACGAGGCCGAAGAGGCACTTGAGCAAACCATCCAGCAAGGGGCGGAGGATGCCACCCAGCAGGAAGAGCAAGATGAACCACAGGACCAAGTCATACAGCAGGAGCCCACTCTTGCCGATGAAATATTAGAAAATGAGCGCAAGCTCCAGGAACTGCGACGGCTGCAAATGCGCAAAGCTCGTCCCTATAAAGGTAAAGATTGGTAATGAACACGACACCATCGCAATTACATCAACATCCCAGAGTAACCAGCCACTGGCGGAGTTTTGGACTAACCATCCTCTTACTCCTCCTGTCTTCACAGGCCATTGCCGGCAATATTCAAGTCAAGGCCAGTGTCAGCCAAGAACATGTCTTTATCGGTCAGCCGTTCAGGCTCGTCATCAGCGTTGAAGGCGCAGATGAGGTCACTCCACCGGATTTGAGCAACATCAAGGGCTTGCAAATCAAGGAACTTGGCCAAAAATCAAACAGCAGCACCCAGATCGTCATTAATGGCCGCCAGATCGAATCCACCAAGACCACTGAACTGAGTTATCAAGTCCTCATAAACGATAAATCAACCGCAACCATTCCAGCCCTTACCGTTATTGCCGATGGCACCTCACACACCACAAAACCAATACCCCTGTCCATCAAAGAACCTGAGGAAAATGAGCATTTCAAACTGGAAGTGCGCCTATCGAAACCCACGGCCTATGTGGGCGAACCGCTCCTGATGACCACCACCTGGCTTATCAGCCAGCAGGCACGTGGCGGGGGCTTTAACCTCCCCATCTTAAGCGACCCACGCTTTATCACCAGTAGCCGGGAAGACCTGCTTCCCCGCGACAAAAACCAGCTGATCAAAATCGAGCTGGCCGGAGAAGTCATCCTCGCCAAACGCTACCAAAAAAGAGTGGGGGGTAAGGATTTTGTCGCCATCACCTTTTTCCACAATCTGATCCCCCAAACAACAGGTAACATCACCCTACCCCGAGGGACCATTGCCATCGACGCCTTAACAGGCTACGAAACGCCGAGATCAAGGCGGGATTATGATCCCTTTGGCATGCTGGGCAGCAGGCAACGGGAAATTTACAAAACCATTGTTGTTCCGGCAAACCAGGTTGACCTTAAAGTTCTCCCCCTGCCAACACAAGGCGTCCCGCCACATTTTAACGGTTTGGTGGGCAAATACACCATTAAGGCACATGCCGAACCGACAACCGTCAATGTCGGGGACCCCATCAGTTTGAGCCTTGAAATTACAGGAGAAAGGGCAGCCATCACCAGTATGCCTCCCCTTAATTTACCCCATTTCAAG
>JBFFIS010000263.1:0-4306 GCA_041556375.1 Desulfurivibrionaceae bacterium
CGGCTGGTCGATGCCCGGCAGGGCAAGGTTCCTGGAGATTCGGAGAAATTGATTAGCTTTGTCACTGATCGGCCGGGCCATGATTTTCGTTACGCCATCAATGCCGCCAAGATTGAAAAAGAGCTGGGTTGGCAACCGCAGCATAGCTTCAGTACAGCCCTGGCGGCCACGGTGGACTGGTATCTCGGCCACCAGGAGTGGGTGGCAGGGGTCAAGTCGGGCGAGTATCGTCAGTGGCTGGAGCTTAATTATGAGACGAGGGCCTGTTAATGAAAGGTATTATTCTGGCCGGTGGCTCCGGTACCCGCCTCTATCCCATCACCAAGGTGGTCAGCAAGCAGCTGCTGCCGGTCTATGATAAGCCGATGATCTATTATCCCCTGTCGGTTCTTATGCTGGCCGGGATCAGGGAGATTTTGATTATCTCGACCCCCCATGATCTCCCCCAGTTTCAGGAGCTGCTGGGTGATGGCAGCCAGTGGGGCCTTGATTTTTCATACCTGGAGCAGGCTCGGCCAGAGGGGTTGGCCCAGGCCTTTATCCTCGGCCGTGACTTCATTGGTGAAGACAACGTCTGCATGATTTTAGGCGATAATCTCTTCTATGGCCACGGACTGCCGGAAAAACTGCTCCAGGTTGCCGAGCGCGGTCGTGGCGCCACCATCTTCGGCTACCAGGTGACAGATCCGGAACGCTACGGGGTCATCAGTTTTAACAAGGATGGTCAGGTCACCGACATTGAGGAAAAACCTGCCCGGCCCAAATCGAACTACGCCGTTACCGGCCTCTATTTTTATGATAATAGGGTGGCAGATATCGCCGCGCAGATCCGTCCTTCTGCCCGCGGCGAGCTGGAAATCACCGATGTCAATCGGGCCTATATGGAGCTTGGTGAGTTGCAGGTTGAAAAGTTGGGCCGTGGTATTGCCTGGCTTGACACCGGCACCCATGAGTCCCTGATGGAGTCTTCGCAGTTTATCGAGATTATTGAAAAACGCCAGGGCTTGAAGGTGGCCTGTGTCGAGGAGATTGCCTATGCCATGGGCTATATTGATCGTGACCAGGTGGAGAAACTCGCCAGGCCATTGCTCAAAAACGGCTATGGCCGCTATCTTATGGCTCTGCTTAACAGGGAGGCGGGCCGATGAAGGTGATTGAAACAGAGCTGCCTGGTGTACTCATCCTTGAGCCCCGGGTCTTTGACGATAATCGCGGCTGTTTCATGCAGACCTACCAGCAAGAGCAGTATGTCGAGGCTGGCATCGACTGTACCTTTGTCCAGGACAATTTGTCCGTCTCCAGCCGTCATACCCTGCGTGGCCTTCACTATCAGGAGCCCCACGCCCAAGCCAAGCTGGTGCAGGTGGTGGCGGGGACAATCTACGACGTGGCCGTTGATATCAGGGTCGGTTCCCCGACCTTCGGCAAATGGCTGGGGGTGGAGCTCTCGGCTGAAAATAGAAGACAGCTCTTTATTCCGGCCGGCTTTGCCCACGGTTTTGTGGTGACCAGCGAGCAGGCCACTTTTCTGTATAAGTGTAGCGCATATTATGCGCCGGCTGCCGAGGGCGGTATCATTTTTTCCGACCCTGATTTGGGCATCTCCTGGCCGGGCCAGGACTTTGAGCTTTCCGACAAGGATAAACTCTACCCCTGCTTGAAGGATATCCCGGTGGAGCACTTGCCTCAATATAGAGAGACGTGAAGGCAATGAAAATTGTTGTCACCGGCATCAACGGCCAGGTGGGCTGGGAACTCAAACGGCAGGGTGTACAACAGGGGCTGGAGATCCTCGGTTTTGACCATGCCTCCTTGGATATCAGCAACCGCCAGCAGGTCCTTGCCAGCGTGGCCTCCTGCCGGCCTGATCTGGTCATTAACTGTGCCGCCTACACTGCAGTAGACCGGGCCGAAGAGGAAGAGGCCAAGGCCTATGCTGTCAATCGCGACGGTCCGGCCTGGCTGGCCGAGGCCTGCAGTCAGGTGGAGATTCCCCTCATCCAGCTTTCCACTGATTACGTCTTTGATGGGAGCGCCAGCCAGCCCTATATCGAGAATGACCCGGTGTCACCCCTTGGGGTTTACGGGCGTAGCAAGGAGGCGGGGGAGCAGGAGGTCCGTTCTCGGCTGGCAGAGCATCTCATCATCCGTACCTCCTGGGTCTACGGCGTCCATGGCCATAATTTTGTCAAAACTATGCTGCGCCTGGCCAAGGATCGTCAGGAGTTGAAGGTGGTGGCGGATCAATGGGGCTGTCCTACCTCGGCTATCGACCTCGCATCGGCCCTGCTTGATGTGGCTGGTAAAATCAAAAACGGCAGCACGCATTGGGGGACGTATCACTGTTGTGGTGCCACGGCCACAAGCTGGCACGGCTTTGCCGAAACGCTCTTTGCCCTGTGCCGTGAGCGGATCGTCTTGGCGGTGGAGAAGGTTGTCGCCATCAGCACGGAGCAATACCCGACGCCGGCCAAAAGACCGGCCTATTCGGTGCTTAACTGTCAGAAGCTGGTTCGGGATTTTCAGATCGAGTTGCCCAACCTCACCGACAGTCTCACTGCGATTATCGCCGAACTTGCTGCCCAGGAGCAAAGTGCCCCATGAATTTTGCCTTTTGTCTCTTTAATTATTTTCCCTTTGGCGGCCTGGAGCGCGATTTTATGGCGATCAGCCGGGAATGCCTGGGCCGGGGCCATGCTATCGATGTCTATGTCATGAGTTGGCAGGGGGAGAGGCCGGAGGGCCTGGAGATTCATCTTGTTGAGGGGCCGGGTCGGAGCAACCATGGCCGGGCCGCTGCCTTCCATGGCAATCTGCAGACTGAACTTGCCGGTGGCAGCCATGATCTGCTTGTCGGCTTTAATAAGATGCCGGACCTTGATGTCTATTACGCCGCCGACGTCTGTTATCGGGCCCGCATCGCCCGCCAGCGCAGCTTTCTCTCTAAGCTCACCCCTCGTTATCGTCTGCTTGCCGCCTTTGAGGAGGCGGTCTTTGCCCCTGGTGCCAGCACCGATATCATCTATCTGGCCGGTCAGGAAAAACGCAACTACCAGGCGGTTTATCATACCCCAGATCAGCGCTTTTATTATGGCCCGCCTGGCGTCGATGTCGAGGCCATCCGCAGCCAGCTTGGCCCGGACAACCGTGTTCAGCTCCGCCGGGAATTGGGCCTGGAGGACAGCGATGTCCTGCTGCTGATGATCGGTTCAAACTTCCACACTAAGGGGGTGGAGCGCTCCATCCGCGCCCTGGCCGCTCTGCCGGCGACGGTCCGCGGCCGGAGTTTCCTCCATGTCATTGGCCGGGGTAAGGAGGGGCCGTACCAGAAGCTTGCTACCAAGCTTGGCGTTGCCGACCAAGTCCGTTTCTTGGGCGGCCGCGATGATGTCCCCCGTTTTCTAGCAGCGGCCGATTTTCTGCTCCAGCCCTCCCTTACCGAAAACACTGGTAATGCCATTGTTGAGGCCCTGGTGGCTGGGGTGCCGGTGCTGGCCACCGAGACCTGCGGCTATAGCGAGCATGTTCTGCAGGCTGATAGCGGCCGGGTGGTGGGCTGCTCGCCCTTTCGCCAGCACGAGATGGACGCTGCACTGGCTGAGATGCTTGTTTCGCCCCGGCGCCTCTCGTGGCAGGACAATGCCTTGCTCTATAGTAAGAAAAACGATTTGGGCAACCGTCCCCAGGTGGTGGCTGATATCCATGAGCAGATTGCTGCCAAGAGGGGCAGGGTCTGATGGCACAAAGCGCTGAAGACTACCGGGCCCCGATTGAGGTCAAGGAGCTTGCCTCGTCGCCGGAGTTGGGATTCCGGGTCAATGGTCCGTGGCTGCCCCTGCTCAAGGAGGCCGGCCTCGGCGATTTTCAGTCTGTCTGGCATTGTGATAGGGGTGAGGTTATTAAGGCCCGGCCCGGCCTGGAAATCCGGCGCTTAGCCCTGGCTCCCGCGGCTGGCGATGACGTCGCCAACCCGGTGGTTGTCTTTATAAAAAAACATGAGCAGGAAATCAGCCGCGCCGCGCTCATGGAGCAGCTCAATCAATCCTTTGGCTTGATCACGCCCGAGATGGCGGAGGTGGTCAGCGGCGTCAAGGGCATCCTGTTTGGTGAGGCAATGAGTGAATCTGCCATTGCGGCGCCACCCTACGCCATCGGTGAGCCGGAATTTGTCAGCCCGTTAGCGATGTAAGTGAGAGCTATCATGCGAAAACTGTTTTTCTTGATCTTTGTTATGCCAGTGGTCGGCGCCTGTGCGACCAGCGAGACGGTCGATGTCTGTGAAGTGCGTTTGCACGGTGATCTCGAC
>JBFFIS010000264.1:0-4246 GCA_041556375.1 Desulfurivibrionaceae bacterium
CAAAGAAAAAAGGGCCTGGTTGACGTAACATCAACCAGGCCCTTTTTTCTTTGGTTATACAGAAAGACTATCAGGTCAGGGCGGAGGCAAGACTCTTTTCAAGCTTGGCCTCAACAGTCTCGGCGATTACCTTGCCATCTAGGACATTATCCTTACGCAGCGACCGGGTTGTGGTTCCAAAGGAAGTCCTGACTTTACGGCTGGACAAGGCCTCCAGGGCTTTTTCCAGGCGGGCCTGCATTTCTTCAGGGGCGACACCTTCAATATGGCCCAGGGGTCCAAGTTCACGAACCTGGGCAGAAAACTCAGTTATGAGTTTAACAAAGCGCGGTGCTTCGGCAGCAGAGGCCCATTGCAGATTGTAACGTCGTTCATCAACACCAACGTCGCGCAGAACCTTGTGGACGAGAGCATTAACACCCATTGCATCATAATTACCAAACTGGTAATGACATTCGCCGAGTTGTCAGCCACCTGTGAAGATGCCGGCAGCACCTTCAACAAAACCGCGGAGAATAAAGGTGGGATCAATACGGCCGGTACACATGACACGGATCGTACGTAAATTAGGCGGGTACTGGTAACGGGCGACGCCGGCAGCATCGGCTGCAGCGTAACAGCACCAGTTACAAAGAAACCCTAATATTTTCGGATTATAATCACTCATTATTTATCCTCTTTAATGGCGCCAAAGGCGGCAATCTGGGCAATAATCTGATCCTGGGTGAAGCCACCCATATCAATGGCAAAGGTGGGACAGCGTGAGGCGCAGATACCGCAAGCCTTACAGGAGGCGGCAATAGTCTCGGCCTTCCGCTTCTTGTCGACCTTGAGCATCTTAATGGCCTTATAGGGGCAGATAGCCTCACAGATACCGCAACCGATGCAGGCTTCCTTGTCAATTATGGAGACAATGGGTGCAACGGTTACCGAACCCTTGGCCAGTGGCATGGCAGCTTTACCTGCAGCAGCCTGGGCCTGAACAATAGTCTCTTCAATAGGCTTTGGTGAATGGGCCAAACCGCAGACATAGACACCATCAACGGAGAGTTCAACCGGCCGCAGCTTCACATGGGCTTCAAGGTAGAATTCGTCAGCAGTAACCGGGGCCTTGAGAAGTTTGGAAATCTCTTCGGTACCTTCAGGAACCACACCAACACTGAGGGCGATCATATCAGGATTGATGGTCACCTTATCCTGCAGGATTGGATCATAGAATGAGACAACGACGGCATTACCCTGCTTCTGAACCTTTGGTTTCTGGTCAACCTCATAGGGAATAAAGATAACCCCCTTCTGGCGAGCCTCACGGTAAGCATCTTCGGCATAGCCATAGGTCCGCATGTCACGATAGAGAACTATTACCTGCGATTCAGGGTTTATCTCCTTGACCTTCAGAGCATTTTTAACAGCCTGGTTACAGCAGACCTTGGAGCAATAACCAAGATCATCGCCACGGCTGCCAGCACATTGAATCATCACCACAGAACCAGGCGCCCTATTCTTGGCCTTGTCGGCCAGCTTGGCCTCAAGCTCAAGCTGGGTAACAACCTTCTTGGCCTTGCCAAGCATGAAGTTCTTGGTGCGATGCTCCTTACCGCCGGTCGCCAGCACGATAACACCATGATCAAGGGTTTTCTCGGTGGTCTTTTTACCTGACTTGCTGGCAATGACCGACGAGAAGTTACCGATGAAACCGGAGGTTGTGGCTAGCTCTGTATTGGTATAGATCGAGATATTCTTATTTTTCTTTACCCGGGCGGTGAGATCCTTAAGCAAGATAGCAGGATCATCGCCCCAGATGGTTGATTTGATGTTGGCCAGATTACCGCCGAGCTTGGCATCGCGCTCTATGAGATGACACTCATAGCCTTGATTAGCAAGATTCTCAGCTGCAGTCATACCGGCAACACCGCCACCGACGATCGGGGCGCCGCTTGTTACCGGCACGGTCTGCTCTGGCAGGGGCTTAATATGGCGAGCCTTAGCCACACCCATCCGCACAAGGTCCATGGATTTGGCAGTAGCCTCTTCCGGCTCCTGGGCATGAACCCAGGAACAATGGTCACGGATATTGACCATCTCAAAGAGCGAGCGGTTAAGGCCGGCATCTTTCAGAGTCTCCTGAAAAAGGGGCTCGTGTGTCCGTGGAGAACAGGCCGACATAACCAGACGGTTAAGCTTATGCTCCTTGATCTTCTCCTTGATAACCTCTTGGGCATCCTGGGAGCAGGCATAAAGAGTCTCGCTGTAATAGGCAACGTTCTCCATACCACCAGCGTAGTTAGCAACCTTCTCAACATCAACCGTAGAGCTGATATTAATACCGCAATGGCAGACAAAGACACCGATGCGCACCTCGTCATCATCAGTGACCTCTTGCTCCTTGGGGTATTCCTTAACCACGATGGCAGCATTACGTTGCTCCTTCATGATACCGGCAGCAAGGCTGGCGGCAGCAGAGGATTGTGTTGCTGACTCAGGAATATCCTTAGGACCCTGGAAGGCACCAGCAACCATTACACCTGGTCGGCTGGTCTGAAGAGGGTCAAAGGTAGATGTCTGGGCAAAATCGTACTTGTTAAGGCCAAAGTCACCAATTTCAGCAAGATTTTTGGCATCCTTAGGGGAGTCAAGGCCGACTGACAGAACTACCATGTCAAAGCCTTCAAAACGGTGCTTGCCGTCCATGGTGGCATAGGTCAGTTTAAGGTCCTTGCCCCAAGGCATAACATCGGCAACCTTGGCACGGACAAACTTGACACCGTATTGCTCTTCAGCGCGGATACGGGCCTGGTCGAAATCCTTGCCCTGGGTACGGATATCCATGTAAAAAATGGTAATCTCGCACTCGGGGTCATGTTCCTTGGCGACCATGGCCTCTTTAATGGCGTACATACAACAGACGCCGGAGCAATAGCCATTGTCACAGCCTAGATCACGGGAACCGACACACTGGATGAAGGCCAGGCGCTTGGGATGGGACTTATCAGCACACTTTACCTCACCCTCAAAAGGCCCGGAGGCATTGGTCATCCTCTCAAACTCAAGAGAGGTAACAACGTCAGGGTGTTTGCCATAGCCAAACTGGGCCAGGGTCTCTTCTGAGACTTTACCAAAACCAGGCGACATGATGACGGCGCCAATGGCGTAATCCTTGTCAACCGCCTTTTGGCTGAAGTCAATGGCCTTTGACTGGCAGACGGGCACACAGATCTGGCAGGTGTCATGCTTGAGATGCAGACAGGCACTGGGATCAATATAGTACGTTGCCGGCACCGCTTGAGGATAATCAATGTGGATCGGTCGGGTTATGGACAGACCTTCATTATACTCATCAGTCAAATGACGGGGACAGTACTGGGTACAGAGCCCGCAGGCCGTACATTTGTCGGCGTCAATATAACGGGGGCGCAGACGTACTTTAGCTTTAAAATTGCCGGGCTCACCCTCAAGAGAGAGGAGATCAGCGTTACTGACTATTTCGATATTTGGAGACCGACCGGCCTCAACTAGCTTAGGCGCCAGGATTCAAAGCGAACAGTCATTGGTCGGAAACGTTTTATCGAGCTGGGCCATGGCCCCGCCGACAGCCGGCCCCTTTTCCACTAAATAGACATAATAGCCAAGTTCGGTGAGATCAAGAGCAGCCTGGACACCGGCGATACCACCACCGACGACCATTACTGATCCAGATCCTTTCCCTTTTGCTTGTCCCATAATCACACCAAATAAGTAAAATATTCAAATGCCCTAGTTGGGCAAATCATCACCAAGTACTTCAACTTTTATCGCACAGAGCTTATATTCCGGAGTTCTGGAAAGACGATCCAGAGCATCAAGAGTCAAGAAGTTAACTAACGATTCTATATGGTTATACGTTGTAAAGATTGTCCCCTGTTGGGAGCGATCAGTAATGGTCGCCCGCATCTCGACAGAACCGCGGCGAGAGGTCATCCGAATCCAGTTACCCTCCTTGATACCCATACGTTCAGCATCTACAGGATTGACCTCAGCAAAAGCCTCAGGGCTGATGACATCAATCTCAGGGGTCTTGCCGGTCATACTGCTGAAGTTATACCGGGAGATATCTCGGCCGGTAGTAAACTTCATGGGATACTCATCGTCTGGCAGTTCAACAGGCGGGATATAATCTTCCGGTATGAACAGGCCTTTTCCACGGGTAAACGACTCGGTATGAAGGACCGGCGTGCCAGGATGATCCTCTGTGGGTACTGGCCACTGA
>JBFFIS010000265.1:0-4179 GCA_041556375.1 Desulfurivibrionaceae bacterium
CAGGGAGCTTGAAAATATTATCGAGCGCGGCGTCGCCCTTTCCACCTCAAACATCATCCTGCCAGAAAGCCTTACCCTTTCAAGCCATAGAAAGAAATCCGCCAGCCAGCCCCAAGAGGACATTCCAGAAAGCCTGGTAGGCGTCCACAGCCAGGAAGAACTTTTTGAAGAAGGCCTGGAAAAGGTCCTGTCCCGTTTCGAGAAGAAGCTGCTGGTCTGCGCCCTGGAAAAGACCAATTACTCAAAAATGCGGGCCGCTGACCTGCTAAAAATAAGCTTCCGCTCATTCCGTTATAAACTGCAAAAGTATAACCTTTAATCCTTCTGTCTCCCGGGTCTTCATATACATGGTAAGAAACGCCATCAAGCAGTTAGTCTGCCCCCTAAGCCCTGTTAACCCAGAGGAGGACATTCATCTGCGCAGACAGCTACTCTGGGTCCTCTTTTTCAGGGTGGTCCTTCTCACCTTTCTTCTCGGCATTATTGTTTTCTTTCAATATAAGGATGAGGCTGATTACCAGCTCATTCCGCTGCATCTGGTGGGCATTTTCATCGGCGGCATCTACCTGTTTACCATCGGCTCCGCCTTCCTCGTCCGCTTTGTCCCCTGTTCCAGGCCGTTCACCTATATCCAGATCTCCCTTGACGTCCTTCTCACCTCTGTACTGGTATTCTTTAGCGGCGGCAGTCAATCCTTTCTCATCATTATCTACTTCTTCCCGATAATTAGCGGCGCCACCCTGCTCTTACGGCGAGGAGCCCTGTTCATGGCGGCCCAGGCCTCCTTGATGTACGGGGCTATTTTGTGGATTGAGTATTCAGGTTCCATGGCTGCCTATTTTCCGGCCAGCAGTCTCAATCAATTCATGTTGACCTTGCCCATCTTTTCCATCTCCGGGCTCTCCTTTTTCCTCACTGCCTTTCTCAGCGCTTTTATGGCTGAGCGTCTAAAAACCACGGAAACGGCCCTGTCGCAAACCATCCTTGACCGCGACCGGTTGGCGGTCCTTTACAAACAGATTCTTGATGATATCACCACCGGTATCATCACCATCAATGGCCAAAAAATTATCACCTCCTTCAACATGGCTGCTGAAAAAATCAGTGGTTTCTCCGCCCAGGAGGCTGTCGGCAAATCCCTTGTGGATCTTATGCCGGAGCTCATGGAGGATCTTCGGGGCGAGATACGCCCCCTGGCAATTTTAACACGCAAGGATGGCGAGAAGATCCCGGTGGGCTACTCCTGGACCAGACTGAACATGCCTGGAGAAACAGAGCATTACCGGGTCTACACCATGCAGGACCTGAGCCTAATTAAGAAGATGGAGTACCAGGTCCGACAGGCCGAAAAAATGGCGGCCATCGGCAGAATGGCAGCCGGCATTGCCCACGAGTTCAGAAATCCCCTGGCAGCCATGAGCGGCGCCGCCCAGGTCCTGGAAAAAGATCTCACCTCGAACTCAACGACCCATGCCTTGATGAATATCATCATCAGAGAAAGTGATAAGCTTGAGGCCACCATCCACGGCTTTCTGGAATTCTCCCGGCCGGTCGAACCGGTGAAAGACTGGTTTTCACTGCGGACCTTAACAGAGGAGGCTATCAGCCTGGCTGGGAACGACCCTCATTGGCAGAATGTCGATATCAACCTTGACATCCCAGAGGCCATGGACTGCTGGGCCGACGCCAACCAGATACGCCAGGTCCTCATCAACCTCATCACCAATGCCGTTCATGCCATGGCCAAGACGGTTCATCCTCGCCTTACCATCGAGGCCCAGGAAAAAATCGAGGATAAAAAGCCCTGGCTGGTGATTGATTTGACCGATAATGGCCCGGGCATCGCTGACAGTGTAAAGAATCAGATCTTCGACCCTTTTTTCACCACCCGGGAAGGCGGCACAGGCCTGGGCTTGTCCATTGTCAATCAGATCATTGAAAGCCATGGAGGCCGGCTCACTGTCCACTCTGATGATGCCGGCACCAGCTTCACCATCTCTCTGCCCCTGCCCTAAACAGCCGTCGCCAAACAACTCCAGGTCGTTTTTCAAGAATCAGTCGTTAGCGGCCAAGGGCCACAAAGCTCAAGGCACAATACACCAAGAGCCAACCGCAGGAGTAGAGTGCCGCCTGCTGTTGAAGCCTGCCGACCCGCCTCAGCAGGGTCAGCGAAATGACAAGGGTGAGTGGAAAGACGATCCCGGCCCAAAAAGGTGGGACATAGCGCAACATCTCCTGGAGACCAAGAAAAAACCAGGGGCCAGGCCTATGAAAAACGCCCAGAGACTCAGGCTCCATGGGGGCCTTTAGCAGAAGAGAAAGCACAAGACTGAAGGCGACAAACAACATATGGTCGTTAAGATGGGCTCTGTATTTACGAACATGATCCCAGCACAATACTCCCCAAAGAACGCCAAGGCCGACAAGATGATTGGCGTAAACACGTTTAAGGCCATCCTCAAGCACCGAAAACAGCAAGGTATTCAAGGCCTGGCCGACAAGGGGCACTGACAGGCAGATATTTTCAGCGATGATTCCGGCGTTCTCGCCGGTGGCATCCCCTCTCAACACATAGCCGGTAAAAAGGAGAAGGAGGACAACAGGTAAACTGGCCACCAAGGGCAGCCACTTACCAAAAGAAAGCCGGAGGTAGGATTTATCGATTAAAATCGCCAGGAAATGAGCCAGACAGAGGAGAAAGAATAATTGACTGGTGTAGAAATGAAGGCTGCGCCAGAAAACACCAAAGGGCACAAGGGCATCCATGGCGCTGGTTGAAAAAAAAGGGGTGGCAAAATCGTACTGCAGGGCCACGACGACCCCAGAAACCACTGAAAAATAGAGGGCAACGAGACAAAGCTCTCCCCATTTCACTGCAGCTATTCGCGTTAAGAAGTTCTGAAAATAAGACATTACGGATACATCAAAGTCAATTCGACCACAACCCGAGAAGGTCATCAGACTTACTCATTTGATTCATTAGACAGTCACCATATAACCCTTACCCTCACCGAGGGCTTCCACCTTAAACACCGATAAATCTCTCTGAGCCGGGCCGTCCAGCCGTTTGCCTTTGGTGGAAAATTTTGACTGATGACAGGGACAGATGAGCTGCTTGTCTTTTTGACTAAAATTAAGACGGCAGCCAAGATGGGTACAGGTCCGAGAAATTGCCCACGCCTCGTTTTCGGTGACAAAAAGTGCAAATTCAGGATCGAGATGAACGTCTCCAACAAGGAGTTTTTTTTCCACCTTTATAAAACGCGGTTTGGGGGGGACATTGAAACGAACAAAACGCAAGAGGGGATAGCAAAGGATGACCCCGGCTACCAGTTTCAGCAAACCCCACCACGACGAGAGAAAGTGCCGACGCCCTGCCGCTACCTCAGTTTCAGGAGTCATCGCCACCACGAAGAAGGCGAATAAAGTTGTCGCGCAAACCGCGGGTTCCGGAAACGACATCAACCTTACCACGACTCATCAAAGCGGCATCAGAGACCCCGCGCAAATAGGCTTCCCGGATAAAGGGAGAACGGTTACCAAAGCCATGGCTCATATAGCAACAATCCTCTCTGATTCCCGGGGTAACTTTGACCTTGATCCGCTTTAAGGAACGGAAGCCATCCATATTCTCTAAACGGACTTCTTCGCCATCAACCACCCCCAACTGGCTAGCAACTGCTTCGGCAAGCCAAAGTTCATTTTCAGGGATCTCATGGTTAAGCCAGGTAAAGCCGGCGGTTCTGGTCAGGGAATGAGCCGGGCAACGACCATAGAGAAGACGGAGATAGCCCGCAGGTGCCTGGGCCGGAGGTTCATAGGCTGGCAGAGGCGGCAAACCATTATGGGCCAACCAGGAAGAGTGGAATTCTATCTTGCCTGAGGGAGTTGGGTAGGTCATAGCCTTGCGAGCGAGGATCGCTGGGGAGAAAGCTTCATCAGCCATGACATCGACATCCTCAGAACTTGAGGGGACCGCTCCGTTTCTTTCCTTATTACGCAACAACAGGCCACCGGCCTTCTCGATGGAATCCAATGAGCTCCCCTGCCCGGACAGAGAGTCTTCAAGATAGTTATGAATACGCTTAGCGGGCAACAGTTCCCCTTGGCCGCACCCTTCAGCAATATCCTTAACGATCTGATACGGGTCACGGCATTCATGGCGGGGATTAACCACAG
>JBFFIS010000266.1:0-4165 GCA_041556375.1 Desulfurivibrionaceae bacterium
AGGACATTCCTTGATATGGAGGGCAAAAAACCCTTTTCTCTGCTGGTCTTAGACATTGACAACTTCAAAGAGGTCAATGATCAATACGGCCATTTTGTCGGTGATTTCGCCATTCAACGTGTTGCCGAAATCATCCAAAAAAACTGCCGGGCCGGTATTGATTCTCCCATCCGCCTTGGTGGTGATGAGTTTGCCCTTTTTCTCATTGGCGCCGGCAAAAACGTTGCAGCTCACAAGGCCCAAGCCATCCGCGAGCAGATTGCCGCCGAGACTATCAACTTCAGTGCACAGGCTGACTCCGGCCAAAACCAAAAGGTTTCCTTTCCGATCACCGTCAGTATTGGCGTTAGTGAATTAAACTACGGCTGGAAAGACGTTGAAGCGAGCAAACTCATCAGTTCTGCCCTGGTCTGCAACCCCAACAATGTTGAAAATTATTATAAGCTGACCTGCAAGGTCGCCGAATCGGCCGACAAGGCCCTGTACGAAGCCAAGGATCAGGGTAAAAACAGGATCTGCGTTTCGCCAACCGACCAGTAAAAAGCACCGGCAACTTCTTGACCTCCCAGCCAAATGCTTTATGATTGCCGTGCATTTTTTATCTTTCCTCCCCTTTTTTCTGACAATAATGAGGTGTACCCATGTCTCTCCAGGAACAAATCCGTACTGATCTCAAGGCCTCGATGAAGGCCAAAAATACCGCCAAAACCGGCGCCATCCGCATCATTATCGGCGAATTCCAGCGCCAGCCAAAAAAAGAGCTTTCTGATCCTGAGGTTATCGCCATAATCAGAAAACTCATCAAATCAGAGGCCGAACTCCTTGCCGCCTCTAATAGCAAACCCGAAGATTCCGAGTATATCTCCATCCTTGACACCTATCTGCCCCAGCAGGCCACTGAAGCTGAGATCAAAGAGTGGATTGCCGCCAATATTGACATGAGCGCCTTCAAAAACACCATGCAGGCCATGAAGCCTATCATGGCACATTTTGCCGGCCGGGCTGACGGCAATTTGGTAAAAAACATTCTCCAGAGCCTGTAAATTAGCTCTCAGCTATCCATGACCCCGAGATTTATGCCAGGCTTCTGCCACCTCCTGCTCCCTGCCTTTGCAGCCCTTGTCTTTTGGGGCTCGCCTGTGCTTGCGGCAAGCTCTGATGAATGTCTGCGAGACGCTCTTAATAGCGGCGCAGACAGCCTCACCTTGGGAGAGATCAGGGCGACCTGCCAAGATAAACAAATCCCTTTGGCCGGCAATGATATGGAGGGCCGCCCGGGGACGAACGAAGATTCCCTCTGGGACAATAGTGTCCCTAAAACCTATGCCGACCGTTTCTCCGTCAGCCCCCATAAGCAAAACTATATCCTGCTCTACAGCCACAACACAGCCCCCAACACCACTCCCTACCAAAATGGTGCCGAGAGTGCTGTAGACCACGACGAAATTACCTTCCAGGTCAGCCTCAAGTTTCCTCTTGGCAGTTTTCGCCTCGGCGCCAAAAAAACATACATCCTGGCCGCATACACGGCCCAATCATTCTGGCAGGCCTACAACAAGACCCTCTCCAGCCCCTTTCGTGAAACCAATCACGAACCGGAAGTCTTTGCCGTCTATCCTCTTGACCTTGACCTGCCGGCAGTGCGCCGAGCCTACCTTATGGCAGGCTTTGTCCACCAGTCAAACGGTCGCAGTCAACCCCTGTCGCGGAGCTGGAACCGCCTGTATGTTGATTTCGTTGTGGAGGGAGACAATTTCAAGATCAGCCTCAAACCCTGGTATAGGATTCCAGAGGAGGACAAGGTGTACCTCGGCGCCTCAGAGGGTGACGACAACCCGGATATCAACGAATATCTCGGTTATGGGGAGTTCAGTGGCGCCTTCAAGTTGGCAGATCACACCTTGAGCTTCATGCTCCGCAACAACCTTGACTTTCACGATAACAAAGGGGCGATAAAGCTGGGCTGGTCTTTTAAGATACCCTATATAGAGGCCGACAATCTCAGGGGTTATATCCACTATTTTAATGGCTATGGCGAGTCATTGATCGACTACAACGCGGCCGTGGAACGCATCGGCGTGGGCTTCATGCTTGCCGACTGGCTTTAATAAGGGTTGAAGGTGTGCTGGAGCGGCTATCGGGATGCCAGGCTGATATCGGCAATGGGGCCCTGGTATTCGATATGCCTGATACCTTTTTTCCTGAGGGCGCTGGCTGGTTTTTCCTTGATGTGGGCAGAATAGACGAGATCACAATCGCTGATGATATCGGCCACCCAGTCCATCATATCCTGATCAACAAAATCTCCGGATAACGGTTCAGAAGAGCGCTCGGCCACAAAGGAAGGCTGGTCGTCTTCCATCTCATAAATCAAAAAGCGCTGGGCATTGGCAAACCAGTCATCCACCCTGACCGTATCACGTGACACCACTGCTATTCTCATCTCAGCCCCCTTTCTTTTACGCCCAACAATCGGCTTTTGCTCATTCCCCCGCCAAGTAGAATAACTTTACAAGTTGTGTGCCATTTGAAGGGAACAGGTAAGAAAATGCCAACCAACCGTTTTTATCGTAGAAGTTTTTTAGGCAGCCCTCACTTTCCCTCAAACAGGTACAATATTTTTTATTTTCACAGTTCAGATCCAGTTTTTTTGACTCACAGGAAAGGCCCTTGTTGTCGCCTAATTTTTTTTCCTCCCTTCAGCGGTTAAGTGTTAAAGTGAAAAAAAGTTTAACACTGCCAATTTCATTTTCTCCTGCATACTATGCCCGCCGCCTACAAGGTCCAGCACCCAACTAAATTACTGATATTTCTCTTGGCCTTGGTCCTTTTTGGTTTTTTTGCCATCATCGCCAGTCAGTTTGTTGTTCAGCGCTTATCACAGGAAACAACGCGATGGACGGCAGACCGCCATGCCCAAATCCATTTAGCCAGACACCTGGAGATGCTCCTCCGCGAGACCCAGGCCGATTTTTTTCTCCTGCCGACCTTCACCAATCGTCATGAACAGGAGTCCACGAGAAGATCGGCCCTGGCCCACATCGCCAAGAGTATGAAAACCCTTGACCTCCTTGAACACGGTGGCTCTATCACGCCCCCTGAGGGCATTGCCCTCCTTCTTGACCAGCCGGCAGGCAACCTTTTCACCTTTGTGCCCAAAAATAGCCCCCAGTCTCTGGCCATCCTCACAAACGCCCACAAGAGGTTATTAAAGATCCAACAGGACCTCAGCCGTATCGACCTTCTTTTGGTTATCCACAAAGGTGGCGGCAGCCAAGACCAGCAAAAGATGGTACCCCACAAATCCAGCTCTCTGCAGGCCATTCTTCACGACAATAAAGCTATTTTCTCGGAGCTGCTCGACCAGGCCGAGGCCTTTCTTGCTTCCTCCCAGCAGCTTCTTAAAGAGGTTCAGCAGCAGAACAAGGAGCGTATCAAGCGCTATAAAATCATGGGCCTTGTCGTCGCCGCCGGGACCTTCATGCTGGTGGCCTTTCTTGGCTCTCGCCTTATAATGCAGATCATCACCACCAATAAAATACTGCGTATCACCCGCGACAATATGGCCGCGAACTACAAGAAACAAAAGGCCCTTAACACCATACTTGCCATCTCCCACGAGCCCCTTGCCCTCAAGGAGGCATTAACCAAGTCACTGGATATCATTCTCCACTCCCTCTCCTCAGCCACCCTTAACGAAGGGGCTATTTTCCTCTGCGACCATAGCCGCCAAAAAATTATCCTCCAGGCTCACCAAGGCCTGAGTGACCAGCTCCACTGCCTGAAGGCGGACTCTCCATTTGGTTCCTGTCTCTGCAGTATTGCCGCGGTATCAGGAGAAATTATTGAGTGCGGCAGCGATGATCCACGCCACATCAGATTCTATGACGGTATGCCGGCCCATAACCATTTTTGCCTGCCCATAACTGTTGAGGATAAGACTCTTGGCGTTCTCCTTATCCACCTGCCAAAAGGTGTTTCGTTACCGCAGAGCGACAAGACCTTTTTGGGGGCTGTGGGCCATTCCATGGCCGCGCTGATCAGACAGCAGATGGCAGAGGAAAAACTGGCAAAATGTGAAAGCGACCGCCTGTCTCTTTTTGAATCTTCAAATGAGGCGATCTTACTGCTGAGAAATAACGAAATCATCCAGTGCAACCCAGCG
>JBFFIS010000267.1:0-4164 GCA_041556375.1 Desulfurivibrionaceae bacterium
AGTCCGCCCCTTGATGCCTTTGTCTCCATCGATGGCAAGCAGCTGCAGCGCGGTTCCAGCGATACCCTGCAGCCCTTTAATAAGGAGGAGCTTGTCAGAATCCTGCGTATCGGCCAATGTATAGAGTGCCACAAGGAATATACAGACCCGGTCTGGAATAAATATACACCGCAAACAAAATGTCCGGTTTTTACCGATGAAGGTTAATGCCATGATTACTCCCCTGAAGTCAAAATCCCAGGAGGGCCAACAGGTCCTGCGTGATCTCAATGATCGGTTTCAGCTTGCTGACCCCAAATGCCAGGGAATTGTCAGCGATATCATAAGCGAGGTGCGCAGCCGCGGCGATGAGGCGGTGTTGCACTATACCCGCAAGTTCGATGCCCCGGAGATGCAGATTGATTCCCTGCGGGCCAGCCAGGCGGAGATGGCAGCGGCCTACGACCAGGTCGATGCCGCTATTTTGGCCTCCATCCGCCTGGCCAAGGACCGCATCTGGAAATTTCACGAGCGTGAGATGGAAGACTCCTGGATGATGACCAGGGACGACGGTACCATCACCGGCCGCCTGGTGCAGCCGGTGGCCTCGGCTGGTCTTTACGTGCCAGGTGGGCAGGGTGGCAAAACACCCCTGGTTTCTTCGGTACTGATGAACGGTATTCCGGCCGCCATTGCCGGGGTCAAGAAGCGGGTGATGATGACCCCGCCTTCGGCTGACGGTTCGGTGCATCCTGCCCTGCTGGTGGCGGCCCAGGAAATCGGTATCACCGAGGTCTACAAGACCGGTTCAGCCTGGGCCATTGCCGGCCTGGCCTTTGGCACCGAGACCATCCCCCGGGTGGATGTTATTGTCGGCCCTGGGAACCAGTTTGTCGCCGAGGCCAAGCGCCAGGTCATGGGCCGGGTGCGTATCGATATGATTGCCGGCCCCAGCGAGGTATTGATTATTGCCGACGACCAGGCCAAGCCAGCTAGTTGCGCGGCCGATATGCTGGCCCAGGCCGAGCATGATCCCCAGGCCCTTGCCATCCTCCTCACCACCAGTGACAAGGTGGCTCATGCTACCGTGGCCGAACTGGAGCGCCAGCTCCCCCTGTTGTCTCGAGAGGAGATTGCCCGGACCTCGCTTGTCGAGCGCGGTGTAATCGTGGTCTGCGACGATCTTGACGAGGCCATGGCCCTGGCCAACGACATTGCTATCGAACATCTGGAGCTCATGGTGGCCGAACCCTTTTTATACTTAGGCAAGGTGGAGCATGCCGGTGCGGTTTTCCTCGGTGATTACTCGCCGGAGGCCTGCGGTGATTATGTCGCCGGGCCCAACCATGTTTTGCCCACCATGGGCACGGCCCGCATCTCCTCGGCCCTGGGCGTGGAGACCTTCTTGAAAAAATCCTCCATCATCGCCTATTCCAAGGAGGCCTTCCTGGCCGATGCCGACCATATTCAGGCCCTGGCCAACCTTGAGGGCCTCAGTGCCCATGCCCGCTCCGTGGCCGTCCGCCTGGAAGGCAAATAAGCCGTCCCATGACCTGTATCACCTTTCTTGAACAGGGGTGCCAGGAGCTTGGCCTTGACCTTGCGCCGTCCCAGCTTGCCGATCTCTGCCGCTACTACCAGGAACTGGCAAAGTGGAGTAAGAAGATGAACCTGGTGGCCAAGGCCCCCATGGAAGAGATCCTGGCCAGCCATTTTCTCGACTCCTTGACCCTGCTGCCCCATCTGCCGGAGAAACCATTCAGCTTGATGGATGTCGGTACCGGTGCCGGCTTTCCTGGACTGGCCTTGAAAATTGTTTGCCCACAGATGCAGCTTAGCTTGGTGGAGCCCCGGACTAAGCGGCTGAGCTTTTTGCGTCATATTATCCGTACCCTTGGCCTGCAGGATGTCCGGGTGGTTGGCGAGAGATTAGAGGCCGAGGATAAAGCGCAGTTTGACAGGTTGGGCAGCTTTGATGTTGTAACCAGCCGGGCCGTGGCGAATCAGGAGGTTTTTTTGACGCTGGTCGAGTCTTACTGTGTTCAGGGTGGCCACATCATCTGTATGAAGGGCCCCAAGGCCGAGGATGAGCATCAGGCATGGCTTGCCAAACATCCCCAAAGTTCTCTGTGTCTGGTAGCAACGCCGCAGTACAACCTGCCGGAAACAGGTCAAAGTAGGACGCTCATGATTTTCACCAAGAATTAAAACTCCAGCTCAGATTACTTTTTATGTTTGATTCACGAACCACGCCGAGCACCACCCCGGCCCCGATGTTTCAGGGGACATGTTCTAATGCCGGTAAATCGATATTGACCGCTGCCTTCTGCCGTATTCTCTTGCAGGATGGCCTGTCTGTGGCGCCCTTTAAGGCCCAGAATATGTCGCTTAACTCCTACGTCACCCATCAGGGTGAGGAGATGGGTCGGGCCCAGGTGGTCCAGGCCCAGGCGGCCAGGCTGGATCCGGATGTCCGCATGAACCCGGTGCTGCTTAAGCCCTCATCCGATACCGGCAGTCAGGTCATTGTCATGGGTAAGCCGGTGGCCAATATGAGTGTCGGCGATTATTTGCGCTATAAGCCCGAGGCCTTTGCCAGGGTCCAGGAGGCCTATGACTCCCTGGCTGCCGACTATCAGGTCATCATTATGGAGGGGGCGGGCAGCCCGGCCGAGGTCAATCTCAAACATCATGATATCGTCAATATGCCCATGGCCCGCTATGCTAAGGCCAAGGTGTTGTTGGTCGGCGATATCGATCGGGGCGGTGTCTTCGCCTCCTTTGTCGGCACCATGGCGATCTTGGATGAGTGGGAGCGCGACCTTCTGGCCGGTTTTGTGGTTAACCGTTTCCGCGGCCAGAAATCTCTTCTTGATGACGCCTTAATCTATACCGCCGAAAAGACCGGCAAGCCGGTGCTCGGAGTGGTTGATTATCTCACCAACCTCGGTCTGCCCGAGGAGGATTCGGTCAGCTTTAAAAATGGTTTTTTTGATCAGCAGTCGCAGGGCCGGGCTGACATAGATCTGGCCTTGATCGACCTGCCCCATATCTCCAACTTTACCGATTTTGAGCCCTTCCTGGCCGAGCCCGATGTTCGCATCCGCCTGGTGAAAAAGGCCGCGGATCTGGGGCGGCCCCATGCCATCTTGGTGCCGGGCAGTAAGAACGTGGTGGCAGATCTCCGCTATCTGCACGACAGCGGACTTGGCCATGCTATTACGCAGTTATCAGGGCAGGGCGTTGAGGTGGCCGGTATCTGCGGCGGTTTCCAGATCCTCGGTCGCCATCTTGCTGATCCTCATCATATTGAGTCAGCCGGCGACAGCCTAGCCGGCCTCGGCTTGCTTGATATTGATACGGTTTTAGAAAAAGAAAAAACCCTGACCCTAAAAAATGGAGTCCATCTCGGTTCCGGCTGTCAGGTCCGCGGTTATGAGATTCATCACGGTATCAGCGCCAGTGCAAGTGTGCCTTTGCTCAGCCTGGGCTCTGACGAGGAGAGCGGCGTTGTCTCCGACTGCGGCCTGGTCTGGGGTTCGTATCTCCATGGTATTTTTGATGCCGATTTGTTTCGGCGCTGGTTTATCGACCGTCTCCGCAACCGGTCCGGCCTGGTGCCCCTGGGCCAGGTGCAGGCTTGCTATGATCTGGAGCCCGCCTTTGAGCGGTTGGCCGCTGCTGTTCGCGAGCAGATGGACATGGCCAAGGTTTACGATCTCCTCGGCCTGTAACCATGATCTCTCCTCTTCTCCATATCGGTGTGGCCCTGCTTCTTGATCAGCTCCTCGGTGATCCGCGTTGGTTGCCCCATCCCGTCCGTCTTATAGGTCTCCTGCAGAGCCTGCTTGAGAAGGGCAGTCGACGTCTGCTGCCAAACGCCAGGACTGCCGGGGTGGTCACCGTAGTGATTACCCTGGTGGTGACAGGAACATTGGTCTGGGCCATGCTTTACGGCGCCAGGCTGCTCCATCCCCTGGCCTATGATGGTGTGGCGATTATCCTCCTCTATACCAGTTTTGCGGCCCGTGATTTGGCCTGGCACGCCTCGGCGGTTCATGAAGCCCTCCAGGAAGAAGATTTGGTCCTGGCCCGCCAGCGGGTGGGGATGATCGTCGGCCGCGATACCGCCGATCTCGATGAGGCCGGGGTGACCAGGGCTGGGGTGGAGAGTGTGGCGGAAAG
>JBFFIS010000268.1:0-4069 GCA_041556375.1 Desulfurivibrionaceae bacterium
CGGAGCCCCTATGATTACCGTATCTAATAAAAAATTTACCACCTTTACAGGTGACATCCTGGCCATCCTCGTATCTCTTCAGACCGATGGCACTCTTTCTGTCGTGGAGCCGGCCCTGCAACCCTATCTCGCCAAAGCCACACAAATAGGCGACTTCAGCGGTAAAGCTGATGAAACTGTGGTGATCTACCCAGGCAAGGAACTGCCCTGCAAACGCCTGGTCTTTGTGGGCCTTGGCGACAAGGACAAGGGCCGTGAAGAGATACGTAAGGCCGGCGGGCTCATTGCCCAAAAATCCTTGGACCTCAAGGCAACCACGCTGGCTGTTGTCTGGTACGATATTGACCTTGCCATGAAGGAGATCGGCGAATGCCTTACCGAAGGCATTCTTCTCGGCCAATATCGCTTCACCAAGTATAAAAAAAGTCAGGAGGAGGACGACAAGGCTGTTTTCTTAAAGAAAATTTCCCTGTTTCCCCAGGGGCCGACCGCAGAATGCCGCAAAGGCGTGCGTTTGGCTGAAATTGCCGCCCAGGCCGGCAAAACCGCCAGGGACATGGCCAATGAGCCGGGCAACAACTGGACAGCTGAAGAATTTGCCGTTTTTGCCAGGAGCCTGAGCAAGAAATTTCCTTTAATATGTACGGTTCTCTCGGGGCGGGACCTGCGGCGCCATAAAATGGGAGGCCTGCTTGCCGTCAACCAAGGCTCTGAGAAAGAACCGAAAATGATTATTCTCGAATATCGCTGTCAGCAGAAAAAAGCCGACACCCTCATGCTGGTCGGCAAGGGCCTCACCTTTGACTCTGGTGGCATCTCATTGAAACCGGGGGCCGGCATGGAGGATATGAAGTACGACATGTGCGGCGGGGCGGCGGTGATGGCTGCCATGGCCGCTGTTGCTGAGGAAAAACCTCAGGGTATCAATGTTGTTGGCATTGTGCCGACCACAGACAATATGCCGGGACCGGCGGCCGTTAAGCCGGGCGATATCATCACCGCCTACAGCGGTAAGACGGTGGAGGTTATCAATACCGATGCCGAAGGCCGCCTGATCCTGATGGATGCCCTGGCCTACGGAGTAAAAAACTTTAAACCAGCCGCCGTTGTCGATCTCGCCACCCTGACCGGAGCCGTTATTATCGGTCTTGGCCATCATTACAGCGGCCTCCTTTCCAATAATGATGACCTGGTCGACAAGATCGTTGCTGCAGGTGAGCGCAGTGGCGAACCAGCCTGGCGCCTCCCCCTGGGAGCCGAGTATACCAAACAGCTTAAATCCGAGGTTGCCGATCTGAAAAATATCGGCGGCAAAGAAGCTGGCACCATTACCGCTGCTGCCTTCCTCCAGGAGTTTGTCGATGATACCCCCTGGGCCCATCTCGACATTGCCGGAACGGCCTGGGGTTTCACGGAGAAATCCTATATTCCCAAAGGGCCATCCGGTTTCGGCGCCCGAACCCTTATTGATCTCATCCGCAACTGGTCGTAGCAAAAAGGCACAAAGCTCAAACGCAGGAAAGGGCAGGGGCAGGCCTCCTCTGCGTTAGAGGGCCCGCATAAACTCAGGCCTCAGGGCCTGATCTCCTGCCAGGGCCGCATCAATCTCAGCAACGACTCTCTCTTTATCTTTAGGCAAACGGCAATTGACAGCCAGATAATTAGAGGCATGATTGGCCTGAAGCTGGCAGGGACGTTTAACATCAAGAAAAGAAACAAGCGCACGGAGCTCCTTGAGCATTTGAGTGCTGTCAGGGAGGGTAAACTCTCCAGCACTAACCTGCTTGCCGAGAGGGGTGTTGTCCATGACCATAAGGGTGAGGGCGGCAATCTGGTTGGGTGCCATAGCGCCGAGCACCTCGGCGGTTGCCCTGGCGTGTCGCAACGAATCAGTGATCCCGGCTATACCCAACAAAACAGTAACGGAAAGGAAGATATCCACCTGACGAATATGCTCAGCAGCCCTGATCATTTTTTCGGCGTCTGCGCCCTTATTAATGGTCTGCAGGACTTCATTGTCGCCACTCTCAAGCCCCATATAAATACGGTTAAGACCTCTTTTTTTTAGTTCCAGGAGATCTTCTTGGGACTTGGAGAGAATGGCCTTGGCATTGCCATACAGACTGATTCTGTTGACCCAGGGGAGCTTGCGGTTAATCTCTTCAAATATTTTCACAAGGCGACGTTGGGAGAGGATAAGAACGTCACCATCAGCCAAAAAAAGTCGTTTTTGACGCCGACAATAACGCGAGGCAAAATCAATATCCTCCAGAACAAGAGCCTCCTCCTTTATTTTAAAGGCGACATCCTTATAAGCCCCGCAGAAGGTGCATTTATTATGGGAGCAACCCACTGTTACCTGCAGAATGATGGAATGGGCCTCACTGGGGGGACGAATAACATTACCTTCATAGTGCATAGGCAAAAAACTCTCGTTTTTTTGATTAATAAAAACAGTTAACTACAGAAAGAGAAAGGGCCAGCGGTGCTATTGAATTGACATTTTTAAGAAAAAATTTATAGAATACTAAATAATTTTGTTCAAAAATTCATGCTGAAAAAAAGTTTTTTAAGTTCAAAAGGCCCACAAGTTTACCGTAACCTTTTAAAAAGAAAGTAAAAAACACAACAAGCAGGGAAGATCATGAAAAGTAAACTTCACATTGTAATTACTGGCGAACGGGAAACAACTAGATCGTATGTCATGTCTAAATCTTCACTGACCACAGCCATTCTTTCCTCCGTTTCAATTGTTGTTTTGTTGGCTGTCTTTTCCTTTCTTGGCTTCAAGCACACATACCAGAATGGCCAACTTAAGGCCTCTCTTGATAAAACACATCAGGAGCTTCAAAGCGCCCAAGACTGGAATAAGGGCTTTGAGGATCACCTGGCAAAACAAATCGCCGGTAAAGAGGCTGAATTCCAAGGTATTCTTGAGGGGATAAAAGCCAAGAGCGACAAGAGGGAGGAACTGTTAAACACGGCTCTCACAGAGCTTAAATCGAGGCGGCAAGTAGTCGAATCCATTTTAAAAACTGTAGGGATAAAGACCTCTGTCAAGGAAAGCTCAAAGCATAGTGGTGGCCCGTTCACCCCGCTTACTGAAAACACCTATGAGGATCTCATCTTTAAGCTCGACCACTCTCTGGATATCATCAAATCAGTCCCCCTTGGTTCCCCTGTTTTAGGCCCCATCACCTCACTGTATGGTCGGCGCATTGACCCTATTAATGAGGAAGTAGCCTTTCATAGCGGCATTGACATCAGTAAAAAATCCGGCACCGAGATCAGCACCACTGCTGCAGGCAAGGTTATTGACAAGGGCTACTCCGACGGCCATGGCAATTACGTCGTCATTGACCACGGTAAAGGATTTAAGACCCGTTATTTTCACATGCAAAAAAGCCTCGTCGAAAAAAATGCTCGGGTGGAACGTGGTCAGACCATTGGCCTGGTCGGCAACACTGGCCGCAGTACCGGCCCCCATCTCCACTACGAAATCCTCTACAACCAAAAAAGCGTCAACCCCTTGAAATTTGTCAGGGTCGCCCGTAACATGCCCTCTGTTACCAAGTAATTTTTTATGATTTCGCTTTTGAATGAACCGACCGCCAATCTCAAGGAGTTTCCATGAGTTTTTTTAAGAAAAAGGGTGACGACAACCCCGAGCAGGAACTAAACGGCAATAATGTCGCTATCAGCAGCATTATCGGCACAGGCATGAATTTCAGCGGTGATGTCAATTTCACCGGCAAACTTCGCCTCGATGGCACCATTGAAGGCAATGTCAAAGGTGAGCATCTTATTCTCGGTGAAACTGGCAGCATTACCGGTGATGTCTACATTGAATCCTTCACCTGTCAGGGGAAGGTCAGGGGCAATATCAATGCCCGTAACCTTAACGTTGTTAAGGGCTGCAGGATTGACGGTAATGTCGAGGCGGTTAATCTACTCGTGGAAGGCGGCGCCTCTCTTAATGGTGAGGTGAAGGTTGAAACTAACGACTTGCGCCTGGTCAAGGGCAAGGCCAAAGAAGAAGAACAGGAAGAGCCTACAGCCCAATCTGCCA
>JBFFIS010000269.1:0-4050 GCA_041556375.1 Desulfurivibrionaceae bacterium
AGGTTGTAAGCCTGGTGCCCCTTCATAATTCTGGTTTTAGTAAGTAATATTTAAAAAAGGAGGCCATCTGGCCTCCTTTTGTTTGTCTGCCTGCACTCTTACTTCATGACCTTGTGAATCCATGTATCTCTCCCCTTATCTAAAGATCTTCCACCGCAGCCCTGATTTTGATTTTAATATCCTTTTTTCCACCAAGAGCGGTTCTGTGGCTGCCGTGGATGATGAAGACTTGGCAGCCCTGCAGCGCGGGGATTTTTCTGAAGATATGGGCCGGGATTTGCAAGGTCTAGGGATGGTGGTGGCCGATGTGGAGCAGGAGCGTCGAGAGGTCATGGCCATGGTGGCAGAGATAAACGGTCAGGCCACCAATATCTTCCTTGATATCATCCTGGGCCTGGACTGTAATTTTCGCTGCACCTACTGCTATGAGGGCAGCATGAAGGGCAAATTCGGTATGGCTGATGACACCGCCGCCCAGCTCATTACCTTTGTTCGCGGTCTCCTGGCCCAGGGCCGGGAGAAGGTGGTGGTAACCTTCTATGGCGGTGAACCCCTCCTCTATGGCAGGCGCCTTAAAGCCCTCTGCCGTGACCTGCAGGAGGCGGCCGGGGACCATAACGCCGCCTTTGAATTCTCCCTGATCACCAACGGCTCCCTGCTCAAGCCGGCGCTGGTGGAGGAGCTCCTACCCCTTGGCCTGGTTTCTGCCAAGGTCACCTTGGACGGCCCCCCTGATATCCATAATGGCTGCCGGCCCTTCAGCTCCGGTCAGCCCAGCTTTGAGGTGTTGCTGGCAAATCTGAGAGCCTGCGCTGATCTGTTCACCGTCAATGTCGGCGCCAATTTCTCTGCCGCCAACCACCAGCGTTTCAGCGAGCTTATCGATATTCTTAAGGGGGCGAATCTGGGCCCGGATCGAATCGGCGAACTGCGTTTTGAGCCGGTGATGGAGCAGGTGAGCGATATCGGTGAGGGCGGCTATCGCCATGGCTGTGCGACCATGAACGAACCGTGGCTGGCCCAAGCCCAGATTGATTTGCGAGACCAGGCCCTAGCTGCAGGCTATGCCGTGCCCCAGCAAAGCCCTGGCCCCTGCAAGGTCCTGCGCGATGACCATCTCACCGTCCATTATGACGGCAGTCTCTGCAAGTGCCCGGTGCTCATTGGCCGGTCCGACTACGCCATCGGCGACATCTGGCAGGGTGTAAACGATAGCTCCATGTACCACCTGGACAACTGGCTGCAGAACAAGAAATGCCAGAGCTGCTCCTATCTGCCGCTGTGCTTCGGCGGCTGCCGTTATCTGGCCCTGGTGCGCGACGGTAATATGCAGGAGGTTGACTGCCTGCAGGCCTCCTTAGACAACACCCTGGCGGAGTTTGTCCGCCAGGATGTCAGGTATCTTTATGGTGAAGGGTAACCAGCGAAGGTCAAATTTTGCATGCTAGATGGCGAAGCGCAGCAGGGTGAATGTCACTGGCATTTAAGTACTCTTCAGCGAGGACGTGCACTCTCCACGCTGCTAAAGCAGCGCTTGCCAATCCACTTCGTGAAACATCCTCCGCAGCAGGTGATCATCATCACCAATCCTGATCTCTACATCGACAAAGGTGGCCTCGGCCAGGGGCTGTACAAGCTCCGGCGGACACACCGTATCTTTGCTGCCCATAACTAGCAGGGTAGGGGCTTCAACTTTTTGGGCCGGTGCTTGGAAATCAGCAAAGTTAAGGGCCGGGGCCAAAAGGATGAGTTTGTTCACCTGCTGCGGATGGCTGATGGCAAAGCAGGTGGCCATCAGGCCGCCGAAGCTTGAGCCGATCAAGGTTAGCCTGGGTAGATCAAGGCAGAGCTCTTCAAGCTGGGCCAGCCTCTGGCCCAGATCACCGCTAAAGTCTGGGCAGAGCACATCGGGGAAATGCTCTCTGAAATAGCGGCCCTTGGTGCCTTGGCTGGAAGAATCAAGGCCGTGGAGAAAGAGGGCTTTTGTCATTTCTGTGCCACTAAATCCACGGATGACTCGGAAAGCTTCTGTGTCTTCCGTGGCCCGAAAATATTGGTTGGTTTTCTGTTAAGTCGTCGATATCTCATCTTACTTCTGCCAAAAAAGATAGCCGGCCAAACCAAGCAAAATCACGGCAAAAATCTTCTTAAAATTACCTGTGCTGACCTGGTCGATGAGGCGGGCGCCGAGCTGGGCCCCCAAAACACCACCAGCGCCGAGCAGCAGGCCGGCCCGGTAGTCGACATGGGCCAGCTTGTTATGGGCCGCCAGGGCGGAGACGGCAATGACCAGAATGGCGACAAAGGAGGTGCCCACAGCCTTTTGGGCGCTATAGCCCAGGAAGATGAGCAGCGGGATGATCAAAAAACCGCCGCCCAGGCCGGAGAAGGAAGCCCCGGCACCGACCAGAACGCCAAAGAGGAGGAGGAGAATCTGGTTATGTAAGCCTGTCATGTCTTTTCCCTGATTTAAGAAGAACGGTTGCTTTCTGCGTGTGGTTAGGGCAATTATACTGTCAAAATAGGTGGTTGGGAATCATCTTTGCAATAAGGCCGTGCTGGTAATCAGTCCAGCTTTTTATCGTCAAGGAGAAGAGGTCAGAGCCCATGCCGGTGGTATGAATTTATATAGTGACAAAATCAATGTACTCTCCTGAAATAGAAGCGCAGATCAAAAAGGGCCGTTCCCGCTTTATTGCCATGGCCATCACCTATTTTCTCGGTGCTTTTAACGATAATTTTTTTAAACAGGCGGCCATGCTCCTGGCTGTGGGCGCTGGCTTAAGCGGTCTGCAGGGCACGGCCACCATGCTCTTTTCCCTGCCCTTTATCCTCTTTTCCGCCTATGCCGGTTGGTTTGCCGATCGCTTTTCAAAAAAAAATGTGGTGGTGGGCGCCAAGTTCCTTGAGCTTGCCGCCATGCTGGTGGGGGCCTATGGCCTTGTGGTCATGAACTGGCCCTGTATTTTGGCCATGGTCTTTATCATGGCAGCCCAGTCCACCCTGTTTGGCCCGGCCATTAATGGTTCCATCCCGGAGCTCTATCCCAGGGAATATGTGACCACTGCCAATGCTGTTATTAAGCTGGTTACCACTCTGGCCATCCTGGCCGGTATCGGCCTTGCCGGCGTTGCCCTGGACCAGGCCTGGTTTGCCACTGCCATCCCTTTTGGCCGCTTGTTGGTGGCTGTTTTTGTTCTGCTGGTGGCTGTAATTGGTGTGCTGGTAAGTTTTGGCGTTGTCAAGCGTCCGGCTGCCGGGGCCCAGGAGAGCTTCCCCTGGCTGGGACCTTTGCACTCTCTTCAGGACCTCTACCGGGTACGCACCGACCGCTTGCTCATCACGGCCATTGCCGGCGATGCCTTTTTTTATTTTATCTCCTCCATCGTTGTCCTGGTCATCAACGTTATGGGCATAAGCGAGCTTGGTTTGTCCCAAACCATGACCAGCCTTCTCGTGGTTTCCCTGATGGTGGGGGTCTGTGCCGGCTCCTTTTTGGCGGCCAAGATAGCCGGCGGTCCGGGCTGGTATCTGGTTATGGGACCGGCTGTCCTGGCCATGGGCTTGGGCCTGGCTGCTACCTGGGGTGCCATCTCTTTTGGCCCCTCAGCCGTGCGGTTGCCCCTGCTCATTTTTGCCCTCATCATTGCCGGCTGTGGCGGCGGTCTCTTTCTCATCCCCCTGACCAGCTTTATCCAGGTAAGGCCACGGGCTGATCAAAAGGGCAAGATCATTGCTGTCTCGAATTTTTCCGCCTTCAGTGGTATATTTCTGTCCGGCACCTGTTTTGAGATTTTAAACGCGGCCTTTGTCCCCAGTATAGCCATGCTCTGCCTCGGTTTGACAACTGGCCTTGCTGCCCTGTGTTTTGCTTTTGCCTTTCAACGTTATGGTACGGTTGATTCTCCATGCTGAATATTATTGTTTTTATTTTACGCATTCTCCTGCGCCTGCGCTATCGGGTGACGATCAAGGGCCTTGATGCCATTAGGCCGTCAAAACCCGGCCAGGGGATCCTCTTTTTACCCAACCATCCCGCCCTTATTGATC
>JBFFIS010000270.1:0-4045 GCA_041556375.1 Desulfurivibrionaceae bacterium
CAAACCACCCCAACAACACCAAACGTTCAGCCCCCTCTTATCAATAAAAATCATCCCATAACCCATAAAAAAAGCCCCGATTCTTTAAAGAACCAAGGCTTTCTGCATCCCGCCTGCGCGGCAATGACGTATTAAATGTCTGCAGATCAGCGCTTAATCACTTCTCAAACAAAGACAAATACTCCCCATACCCCTCCTCCACCAATTTCTCCTTCGCCACAAACCTTAACGCCGCCGAATTCATACAATACCGCAACCCGGTCGGCTCCGGCCCATCATTAAACACATGCCCCAGATGGGTATCACCCTTAACCCCCCGCACCTCAGTCCGCACCGACCACAAACTGCGATCCTCCACCTCCTTAATGGCCTCCGGCTTCAGCGGCTTGGTAAAACTCGGCCACCCCGTGCCGGACTTATACTTATCCGTCGAGCTAAAGAGGGGATCACCGGAGACGATATCAACATAGATGCCTTCGGCCTTATTGTCCCAATACTCATTATTAAAGGCCGGCTCCGTGCCGTTTTCCCACACCACCTTGTACTGCAGGGCGGTGAGACGCTTTTTCAGGGCGGCCTCGCTGTCCAGGCTGTCGCTCTTCCAGATCGGCTCGAGGAACTGGTCGCGGCCGGAGCGGTAGCGGTAGTACTTATAGCGGATGGGGTTTTCCTTATAGTAGTCCTGATGGTAGTCCTCGGCCGGGTAGAAGGGGCCGGCCGGCCTGATGGGGGTGACTATCTTCTTGGCGTAGCGGCCGCTGTTGTCCAGGGCATCGAGGGAGGCCTGGGCGGCCAGGCGCTGCTCTTCGCTATGGTAGAAGATGGCGGTGGCGTACTGGCTGCCGCGATCGACAAACTGGCCGCCGCCATCGGTGGGGTCCACCTGGCGCCAGAAGACATCCAGGAGCTGCTCGTAGCTGACCTGGGCCGGGTCATACTCCACCTGGACCACCTCAAGATGGCCGCTGCCGCCGCTTGACACCTGTTCATAGGTCGGGTTTGTGCTGGTGCCGCCGCTATAGCCGCTGATCACCGCCCGGACGCCGGGGAGTTTTTCAAAGGGCGCCTCCATGCACCAGAAGCAGCCGCCGGCAAAGGTCGCCTTTTCCAGGCGCTTGCCGGCAGTGGCCGGGATGGGTAGGGCCAGCAGAAAGAGCAGGGAATAACATAGTTTTTTCGCAAGTCCGGTCATGGTCGTTACCTTCCGATATGTTGAGGTTTTTTCATTTTTTTCAGCCTCCGGGCAAATTTTAACACAATCTTAACATTTGCCTGGCATCATCTAGCACTACTATACTTCAGACCATGATGGCCGCGAGAGTCGCTGTCTCCACAGCGGCATCAGCTCACAGAACCATGATGGTTTTTTAACATGTTCATAACATTGGCCTGGCAATATTCTCTCCGTACTCTTGAAACAGCCTGCTACGCAGGCCGCCACAGGCGATGAGCCCGTCACCCATGATAGGAGAAACATCCATGAAATCATTTATCCGTCCCCTTGCCTATGCCGCCCTTTGTTGTACGGCAGCTCTCTGTGCAGTTCAGCCCGCCTCAGCCGGTATCGAGGTTGATGCCAATATTAAGATGTACCAGAAGACCAGTGGCGTTTCCGGCAACCTTGACTCCATCGGTTCCGACACCCTTAATAACCTGATGACCTATTGGGCCGAAACATTCCGAAAAAAATATCCCAATGTCAGAATTCAGGTCGAAGGCAAGGGTTCTTCCACCGCTCCCCCGGCCCTGATCGCCGGTACGGCCCAGCTTGGCCCCATGTCCCGCACGATGAAGAATGTTGAAGAGGACAAGTTTGAGAAGAAGTATGGCTTTAAGCCCACCAGGATCGGCGTCGCCCTCGACTCCCTGGCCGTCTATGTCAATAAGGACAACCCCTTAAACGAAATGTCCCTGCCCCAGGTCGACGCCGTCTTTTCCAAGACCAGAAAGGGTGGCCTGAAGGATGTCTCCACCTGGGGTCAGCTCGGCCTTGCTGGCCAGTGGCAGCAGATGCCGGTCAGCATCTATGGCCGTAACTCCGCCTCTGGTACCTATGGTTATTTCAAGAAGAAGGCCCTTTTTAAGGGCGACTTCAAGGACACCGTCAAGGAGCAGCCTGGTTCGGCCTCGGTGGTCATGGGTGTTACCGAGGACATGGCCGCCATCGGCTATTCCGGCATCGGCTACCGCACCTCCGGCGTCAAGGCCCTGGCCCTGGCCAAGAAGGAGGGCGACAAGGCCTATTTCCCCAGTTACGATAACGTTCTGAGCGGCAAATATCCCCTGGCCCGGACCCTCTATATCTATGTGGTCAAGGAGCCTAATAAGCCCCTGCCCACCCTTACCAAGGAATTTTTGAAGTTCATCCTTTCCAAGGAAGGCCAGGAGATCGTCGTCAAGGATGGCTATCTGCCCCTGCCGGCCAAGGTTGTTGATAAACAACTGGCGATCTTGGAGTAGAGAGGCGTAGAGTGTAACGAGCGACAAACAGGCTGTCCTGGTCGGCAGCCTGTTTGTTTTTTAACCCAAAGGAAGGCTTTACCGCTTTTACCTGGAGTTTTTTCCCGCATGGATCCCCGTCTGCTCCGCCGCAATAAACAGCTTGATACCCTGGCCCGTCACGTTATTACCGTTGGCGGTATTGCTGTTATTTTCAGCGTCATTGCCATCCTCTTTCTGATCTTCAAGGTCACCGTTCCTCTCTTCAAGGCGGCCAGTGTTGACGAGGTGGCCAGCCTTTCTGTGGCGGCCGGCCCGGCTGATATCTTGGCCCTCGGCGTTGATGATTATCAGGAGAATATCTTCACCATTAACAGCCATGGCCAGCTCAATTTTTTCAGCCCGACTGGCGGCGATCAAGGCTCCTTTGTCGATCTGTCGGCCGGAACTAATCAGGTCGTGCGCCATCTGGCCGTTGTTGGCCCCGGCCGTTATTCGCTGCTCTGGGCGGACGGCAGCCTGTCTCTGGCCGCCATCGCCTTTACCCCCCACTTTGATGAGCAGGGGAGCCGTACCATTGCCCCCTCGGCCCGGATAATTGCCGAGCTTCAGCCTCCGCAGGCAGCGCCTCCGGTGACCGCCTCTCTCTGTCGGCAAAACGACGAAGAGGGCCTGTTGGTGCGGGTCAACCTCCATGCCGATAATAGCTTTTCGGTGTGGCGGCAGAGTAAGACCGAGGATCTCTTCGGCGATGTCAGCCTGGAAGAGTCAGACAGCGTTGTTGAACCCTATTTTGAAAAGATCACCGCCTTTGCCCTGACCCGCGACGGTCAAACCCTGTTTGCCGGGACCACCGGCGGCACCTTGCTGCGCTGGGATATCGGCGAGGAGATCGTCCTGACTGATACCGTGCCTGCCTTTAAGGAGGCGGTGACCGCCATGACCATGGTGTTCGGCTCCCAGTCCCTGGCCGTGGGTACCGAAAGCGGCAGCCTGTCCACCTGGATGGGGGTGCGGGACAGCGCCGTCAGTGAGACAAAAAAACTCCGTAAAATCCATGACTTATCTGGTCATGACGCCGCCATTGTCGCCATCTACCCCTCCCTGCGCGACAAGTCGCTGATCTCCATTAGTGAGCAGGGCGATTTGCATCTCGATCATATGACCAGCGAGCGTCTGCTCCTCTCCCTTGAGGGCAGTTACCAGCTGGCCGCCCTGTCGGACCGCGGCTCCGGCCTCATGACTTTTGATCGCCAAGGTGCCCTGCGCCTTAACCACCTCAATAACCCCCACCCCGAGGTCAGCCTGCGCACCCTCTTTGGCAAGGTCTGGTATGAGAATTATGACTCCCCTACCTATGCCTGGCAGTCCTCCTCGGGCAGTGATGATTTCGAGGCCAAATTCTCGATTACACCGCTGTTTTTCGGCACCATCAAGGGCACGCTCTATGCCATGATTTTCGCCCTGCCCCTGGCCACCTTTGGCGCTGTCTATGTCAGCCAGTTCGCCCCGCCCCACTTTCAGCGGGTTATCAAACCCCTGGTGGAGGTCATGGCCTCGGTCCCTTCAGTGGTTATCGGTTTTCTCATTGCCCTGGTGCTGGCCC
>JBFFIS010000271.1:0-4023 GCA_041556375.1 Desulfurivibrionaceae bacterium
CGGGCGTGGGCATCTTCAGCCCGGGCGATTTTCTCCAGGGTGGCACGAAAGGGGACATCGCCATTTTGTTGGAGAACGGCGGTGTAAAAAAGTGATGTGCCCCGTTCAAGGTTCATGGCCGAGTGAAGCAGGTCGGCCGTGTTGCTGTCAAGGTCAATGGCTGTCAGGATCGGGTAATCGGGGAGGGTGCGGTCATGGTAGGCCAGAATGCCTCCCAGGACGTTGTATACCTTTTTCTGGGAAAAGGGCACCGAGGTGGCAAAGAGGGCGGCGGCCCGGGAGCGTCTGCCGCTGTTGCAGTAGAAGATGATGTCACAGTCGGAGGGCAGCTCGGTAAGGCGATCAGTCAACTCGCCAAGGGGGATGAGCGTGCAGCCGGGAATATGTTCATCCTCATACTCTTCGGGCAGGCGGACATCCACCAGGACATATTCGGCCTCCTGGTGCTGGCTTCGGTAACTGCGGAATTCGTCAACGGTGAGATTATAATAGTCGTCAAGCTGCATGGTGTATTGGCGCCCGAGGCGCGGCGTATGGTTAAGAATCGCTGAAACCGGCTGTTGCTATGATGCTAACTACCTCATTAACCGCTAGATGTCTTGTCGAGGCAAGATTTTTTTTTGGGATCAGGAGGTGTTTGTCCAGGCAGACAAAGGCGGCTGGTTATGTGGGCGGCAGTGAGAGCTGTTGGCGGGGGCAGACTTGGACACAGTTGCCGCAACGCATACAGGCGGCGCTCTTGACATAGTGGGCGTCTTTGAAGGAACCCGGATATGTCTCAATGGGGCAGGCCTTCTGACATATGCCACATTGGCGGCAATCTTTACCCACTTGGAGGCGATAGGTCTTTGGTGACAGCAGGCCCTGAAAGAGGGCCATGGGGCAAAAACTGCACCAGGATCGAGGTTTCCAGATGAGGCCGACGGCCACAGCCAGCGCGGTGGAAAGCGTCCACATCATGACAAAGACGGCGCCAATGGCTTTTGGGTCACCGTTTGTTAGGAGGAGTCGGGTGACGAGCAGGGTCATCATGGCAATAAAGATTGTCCATTTGAACCAGGTCGTTTTGAATACCGGCAGCATTTTTTTGTTCATGCTTACCTTGCTGAGAAGCCTTTCATGGAAGGCCCCCATGGCACATATCCAGCCGCAGTAGTAGCGCCCCCGGAACAGGGCGAAGACGGCCATTACCAGCATGAGGGCCAAGGCAATATAGCCCAGGTGGGGCTGGAAAAAACCACCGATAATCACCAGGGGCACCAGCGGTGCCATAAATGTTTGGATTTTTTTTCGGCGTTCTTGCATGGCGATTGAGGAGGGCGGCGCACCCTGAGTTCTTGGGGGAGTGGGTGCGCCGCCCGGAGGAGATAAGAATGTAATGAAATAGTTTATAAGCTTTTGCTTAAATATAGTCAAGGGATAAAGACACCCTGGGGAAAAATGTCTGGGTGGGGAGGCGGGCGGCTGGGAAGGGGCGTTTGCTTCGCCCGTTTTACTGGCGACGTTTCTTGCCGGCAAGCAGGCCTTCGTAGGCCGTGGTGAGACGGACGAATATCTCGTGGTCGCCGCCGGTGTCAGGATGGAGGCGCATGGCCTGCTGGCGGTAGAGGCGGGTGAGTTGCCGTTTGCTCATCGTTTTTAACTCATCAAGGCTGGCACCGAAGATCTCCAGGTATTCCTCCTTGGGAATTTCCTGGGCCGACTCTGGAAAGCGGAAGGCCCGGTGGTCATTCATGAAGCGCCGAATGTGGTCGGCAAGCAGTGGATTGCCGCCATAGTCGTAATCCACCCATAGGCAGAGATAGCGCTGGAGGTACTCCGGCAAAAAAGGGCTTTCTGCCATCCCCTGCCAAAAGGAGGTGTCCTTGGCCAGGGCGCAGAGTTCCTGGACAAAGAAGACATCGACCTCGTCTGATTCAAGCATTTGCGGGGCCTGGCGGGCGTAGGACTGGTCAAAGAAACGGCTGAGGTGGAAGACGGCAAAGAGGTAGTTGCGCACCTCCTCTTCGTATAGGGAGTCTCGCTCCTGTTCGACAAAATATTGTTCGCGTTGGTCGCGGCTCATGCCGAGAATCTGCCTGGCCACCTTGGCGGGGAGTTGGTAGAGGCGGCTTTGATCGATAGAGCCGTAGACAAGGTAGTGGAGGCGGCGCCTGTCAAAATCATGAATTTCGCTGTGAATCGCCTTTTGCTGGGCAGGGGTCAACGGCGCGCTGCGTATCTCTTTACGGCTTGGAAACCGTTCAAGGTGGCGACGGACTAAGGGGCTGACAAAGGGGTAGAGCAGTTCTTCCAGAAGTTCCTCAGCCTTTTCCACCTCCGGGTCAATCAGGTCAATCAACTCCTCGGCTATATAGTAGCCCTGTTCGTCGATATAGACGATGTACTGCTCCGGGTCGCTACCGAGCTCGCAGAGTTGGCGTGACACCATGCATTGATGCTGGTCATCCCAGGTGGAGAGGCGGAGAAAATAACTGGGCGGGTGGGCCATGACCGTGCGGGCCAGGTAAAGCCTGGGTTTATAGGGCGGCGCAGATGCTGGTGGGGAGACGGAAGGTGCCATGGATAAAGCTTAATATGGCTGCCGTAATCGATGCAAGGAGTTTGGCCGCGGCCCCAAAGGCGGCGAGAGAGCCGAAGTCTGCGCTGATCTGCGACAACCCGAATGCCTGGGGGCTCCTTAAGAGGGAAAACAAAAAAATCTTAAAAAAGTGAAGGCTGTTTGCGCGGTGCCGGCGGCTCCGGGGTGCTTTCGGAATCTGGCGCTGGTGGTTCTTCCTCATCCTGGGCGCTGCAGCCTTTAACAAAGAGAAAGCGTTCCAGGCTGCGCTGGTAGTCGCTCCACTGGTAGCCCTCTTCCTTGGCCTGGTCGCTCACCTTTTCAATGGTGTTGATCTTGGCGTCCATGTCGTCAATGAAGTTGAGGGCAAAGCCCTCAAGGAGCATGGGCAGGGTGGGGGAGCCGAAGTCGTGGCGGCCGTGGTGGCTGAGGATGAGATGCTTGACCCGGACGGCAAGCTCGGGGGGGAAGTCCTTGATCTTGCTGAGCCGTGCCTGAATCATTTCAACCCCTAAGACCATGTGACCCATGAGGCGACCGGTGTCAGAGTAGTCAAAGCGGTGAGTGTCAAAGGAGAACTCCTGGATTTTGCCGATATCGTGGAGCATGGCGCCGGCCATAAGCAGAGAGCGGTCCAGGGAGGGGTAGAGTTTGCTGACGGCATCGGCCAGTCGGGCCACCCCCAGGGTGTGCTCAAGCAAGCCGCCCAAATAGGCGTGATGCATGAGTTTGGCTGCCGGGGCCTTCTTGAACAGGGCGAAAAGTTCATCATCGCTGAAGAATTTGAGCAGCAGTTTTTTGATAAAGGGATCGCTGACGCTCTTGGCCAAGGCGAGAAACTCGGCCGCCATGTCGTCAATGTTAAACTTAGAGCAGGGCACAAAGGCGGCCAGGTCGACCTGGTCGTCGGCGATGCGTTGCAGGTCGGTAATGGAGAGCTGCAGGGCGTTGCGATAGGAGGAGCAACGGGCCTGGATGGCAACAATGGCGCCGGCCGGACAGGCGGGCAGCACCTGTTCGGCCCGGTCCCAGACCTTGGCAACGATCTCCCCTGATTTGTCCATGAGCTTTAGGGAGAGATAGGGTTTGCCGGCCTTTGTTTCGGCCAAGGTGACTTCCTGGACCATGAAAAGGTCGTTTACGTTCTGGCCGTCAGTGATGTTTGCGACAAAGGTATTTTTGGTCATGGTGTCAGGGAAATCAGATTTTTTTGCGGAAGCGACTTGCTGGGCGGTTTTTAGCTTCAAAGGCGTTTCATCATAACAGACTTACCTGGTTCTGGAAATTCCATTCCCCAATGATTTTTTTGCGGTTGATAGGGATTGCTGAGGCCTGCAGGCAAGGCTCTTTTGTGCTTTCCCCGCGCTAGGTGCGGTTATGGCCATTATTCTGGGAAAGACCAGGCTGCCAGGCCATAGAGCATGACCGCCGCGACCACCACGGCGGAAAAGCCGCAATGTACG
>JBFFIS010000272.1:0-3950 GCA_041556375.1 Desulfurivibrionaceae bacterium
CCCTCCAGACGAGGTGAAGCCTGCCTTTAATGAGGTCAATGAGGCTGATCAGGACATGAAGCGCCTGGTCAATGAGGCTGAGCAGCAATATAACAAGGTTATCCCCAAGGCTCGCGGTGAGGCCAAGGGTATGATTGAGGGGGCCCATGGCTATGCCATTGAGCGTACCAATATCGCCCGCGGTGATGCTGCCCGTTTTCTGTCTGTACTTGAGGAATATGAGAAGGCCAAGGCGGTAACTCGCAAGAGGTTATACCTGGAGACCATGGAGGCCGTGTTGCCCAAGGTCAGCGAGGTCTATGTTATCGATAAGGAGCAACGCTCCCTGTTGCCATTGCTCAACGTTGGCACTGCCAAGAAATAGGCAGCTAGCCCTAGCTCATTTTATTTTATCTATCAGGCAGCCTTGCGGGGCTGCTCGAATATAAAGAGGAACTTCCATGAAAGCAGGTAAATCAGCACTTCTCTTTCTCACTCTGGTGGCGGCCCTGGTCGTCTGGGATGGTTTTTACATCCTCCCTGAGGGGCAACAGGCCGTGGTCACCCAGCTTGGTGCCCCGGTTGGCGAGCCGGTAACCAGTGCCGGCCCTCATTTTAAGATGCCCGTCCTTCAGAAGGTTCGGTACTTGGAAAAGAGGATTCTCATCTGGGACGGTAAGCCAAACCAGGTTCCCACCCACGATAAAACCTTTATCTTTATTGACACCACAGCCCGTTGGCGGATCAAGGACGCCATGACCTTTATGCAGGCGGTCCGCGATTACACCGGTGCCCAGGCGGTTCTTGACGATATTATCGACTCTGCGGTCCGCGATATTGTTAACAAGAATAACCTTGTGGAGATCATCCGCAGTTCCGATTGGGACGTCTCCCTCGTGGGCGACAAGGGCAAGAGTTACAAGGAAGAGGTTAAACTTGGTCGGGATAAGATTGCCGATCTTATTTTTCAGAATGCCTCGCAGATCACCCCGAAATACGGCATTGAGCTTGTTGATGTCATGTTTAAGAGGGTGAATTATATTGAAACCGTGCGCAGCAAGGTTTATCAGCGTATGATCTCCGAGCGCAATCGTATTGCTGCTGAGAAACGCTCCTTGGGTGAGGGTCAGAAATCGGAGATTCTTGGTAAGCTTGAGCGCGAGCTAAAGGATATTACCTCCGGCGCCAAGCGAGAGACTGAAGAGATCAAGGGCCGGGCAGATGCGGCGGCAGCAAAGATTTATGCCGAGGCCTACAGTAAGGACCCTGAGTTTTACTCTTTCTCCAAGAGTCTGCAGAGCTATGAGAAGACAGTGAATGCTAATACCAAACTTATCATCTCTTCTGATTCTGAATTTTATAAATATTTTGACGAGCAGTAGGTGTAGTTGACGGCCTACTGAGTTTTTTTAGGTTCATCTCCGGCCGTTGGGTAGGCTGGGCGCTGAGAGGCCGCATCAAAGGTGATGCGGCCTTTTTTTGTGGCTAGTTGCTGAAAGGTGTCAAGCTGTCTGTCTGAGCTTATTTCGGCAACGCCCAGTTGCTTGAAGCGGCAATCACAGCGGGTAAGCTGACCATCGCACCAGGGGCAGACCTCAACAGGGCAACCAAACTCATGGAGTTCGCCCTGGCGACAATAACAGATCGGGCAGACCAGGCTGTTGATAAAGTCAGGAGAGTAGGGCTCCAATCCGCTGAAATCGCCAAATTTCTTATCAAAATTCTCCTGGCTGCCAAAGCCGAAAAAACGAAGAAGGTCTTCGGCCAGCCCCTCTTTTTCAGAACCGCCATATTCTGCTTTATCGTTGTTAACCAGGTAAAAGTATGAGGAGCAGCTGGTCTTGACTAAAAAAAGCATTTGGCCCTGATGTTGTTCGAGAAGAACCAGCTCTTCGATACAGTCTTCAACGGCATCGGGAAGATGGCTGTAAAAACTGTGAAAGATATTGATGGCCAGCGGATCATGGCTAAATTTATTGACCAGGGCCGTGGCCCGCTTGTGCTGCTCCTTGGGAACGCCATATTCGATAAAGACATCGAGTTCTTTAAATTTCTGAGAAATCATCCTTTTTTCTCCTTAACGCCCTGGGCAATGGCCTCATGCCAGAAGCGGGTTTCCTTAGCAATGTCGTCGGCCATGGTGAGTGCAGTGACCACGGCCAGTCTGCGGGCCCCTAAAGCAGTGAGTTCGGCAATATGTTCCTTTTTTATGCCGCCCATTACCGTGAAGGGCAGGTCGGAGTGGGCGGAGTATGTGGCAATGGCCTGAGGGCCGATAAAATTGTGCAGCCCGGACTTGGTTTTTGTAGCAAAGATGGGGCCGATATTGTAATAGGATGCGCCGCTGTCTTTGGCTGCCTTCGCCTGTTCTTCGCTGTTTGCTGAGACGCCAATGAGCAGATCCGGCCCAAGTCGGCGCGCTTCTCTGGCGGGGATGTCGCTATTGCCCAGGTGGATGCCATCGGCGTCGGCGAGAAGGGCGATATCAAGACGGTTGTTGACGATAAACAGGGCGCCGGCCTCTGTTGTCATTTTCCTGAACTCCTTGGCCTTGGCAAGAAGGGTTCGGTCGTCAGAGGTCTTGTCGCGCAGTTGGACGATTTTGGCACCGCCGGCCAGCACTCCAGCCAGCCATTCAAAGTCTGTGCGACCACAGGCCAGTTTCTCGCAGGAAACGGGGTAGATGGTCACCTGCTTGGTGAACTGTTCTAGGCGCTGGCTATATGTCAGGTGGGGTAATGTCACGGTTGCCTCGATTTTAGCTTGTAAGTCTTTGAGTTAGTGTGGGCAAAACTGTTATCGCTTGAACAAATGCAACTTTTATCGTATAGTGCGTGGTTCGTAATAGATAACTTAATAAATAGAAATGCCGCATTTATAAAGATAAAGCTTCATGACGTCAAGGGTGGTTACCTCTTTCCAAAAAGTGATTTTGGGATATATGGTTCCAGTTCAAGGCGATGAGGCATATCTAGGTGTTTTGAAAAAGCAGGGTGAATTTGGTTTCGTCCTTTGGCTAGTTGTGAGGCAGAATTATGTTGTTGGATTGTATATCAGATGAAAAAGCAGAGCTGACCTTAGGGGGTAAGACCTATCACCTGCCCATTCTCGAGGGTACCATGGGCGAGCGGGCCATTGATATCCGTTCGCTGCGGGCAGAAACGGGTCATATAACTATTGATTCCGGCTATATGAATACCGGGTCCTGTGCCAGTCAGATTACCTTCCTCGACGGTGAGAAGGGCATTTTAAACTATCGCGGCTATGGTATCGATGATCTCGCCGAGAATTGTTCCTTTGTTGAGGTTGCCTACCTCCTTTTGCATGGCAGCCTGCCGACCAGGCCAGAACTTATGAATTTTAGCAGGTTGTTGAACTGCTTCTCTCTGATTCATGAGGATATGGTTCACTTTTTTGATCATTTTCCGCCCAACGCGGCTCCCATGTCCATCCTTTCCTCTATGGTCAACTCGCTTTCCACCTTTTATCCGGAGATGAACGAGAATCCCCTGGAGGATATCGATAAGATGTCTGCCCGCCTCATATCCAAGGTGCGGACCATTGCCGCCTTCAGTTATCGCAAGAGTTTGGGGGCACCTCTGGTCATGCCCCGGCATGATTACAGTTACTGTACCAACTTTCTCAACATGATGTTTGACTCGCCGGTTAACCCGTATGTGGTTGATGATGAGGTTGTGTCCGCCTTAAATAAGCTCCTCATTCTCCATGCCGATCATGAGCAGAATTGCTCCACCTCCACTGTGAGACTGGTTGGTAGTGCCCGGGTTAATCTCTACGCCTCTATTTCCGCCGGAATTAATGCCTTGTGGGGCCCCCTGCACGGTGGTGCGAACCAGGCGGTTATCGAGATGCTTGAGGAGATTCATGAAAGTGGCGATGATTTTAAGAAGTATATCGATAAGGCTAAGGATCGTAACGATCCTTTCCGGCTTGTTGGTTTTGGCCACAGG
>JBFFIS010000273.1:0-3919 GCA_041556375.1 Desulfurivibrionaceae bacterium
CAAGGCCCTTGAAGAGGCCGGAGTCTTCAGTCTGGTCCTGGAATGTATACCCGATGGCCTTGCCAAGCTCATTTCAGAGGCAATTGACATTCCCACCATCGGTATCGGCGCCGGGGTTAATTGCGATGGTCAAGTCCTTGTTACCCATGACCTTCTCGGACTTTTTGAAAAATTTGTTCCAAGTTTTGTCAAAAATTATATAAACTTAGCGCCGGAAATCAAAAAGGCCGTCAGCTCCTTCACTGCCGAGGTGCAAGAGGGCAGTTTTCCTGACGCCGACCATAGTTTCCCAATGCAGATCGACCCCGCTGATATCTTAAAATGAACTGATGGTGAAAATGCAATAAATGAGTCCTGCTTCGACTCATTATAGAGGGTTGTGGTTGTTTGAGGTGCTAGGTATGAGAATGTCACACTATTTGGGGTATAAGGAATAAGCTTATGGACATAGCTACCGTTGTCGGCCTGGTTTTGGGCTCCATTCTCATACTGATCGCCATTTTGCTGGGCGGCTCTCTCGTCCTCTTTATCAATATACCTTCGGTGATGATCGTCGGCGGTGGTACCTTGGCCACGGTGATGATCCGTTTTGGCCTCGGTGATGTTATCAATGCCACCAAGGTGGCCATGAACGCCTTCTTTACCAAGACATCCAACCCCGGCGCCGTCATTAAAGAGATCGTCAATCTCGCCAATATCGCCCGTAAAAACGGTCTGATCGTCCTTGAACAGCAGCCCATTGAGGATGAGTTCTTGAAGAAGGCCATCATGTACTGTGTTGATGGTCATGAGGCGGATTTTATCGAAGAGGTTCTCAAAAAAGAGGTGAGTCTCACTGTGGAGCGTCATGATGTCGGTCGTAAGACCTTTGGCTCCATGGGCGATGCGGCTCCGGCCTTTGGTATGATAGGCACTCTGGTGGGCCTGGTGCAGATGCTTGCCAATATGGCTGATCCCTCCTCCATTGGCCCGGCCATGGCGGTCTGCCTGCTTACCACCCTCTACGGCGCTGTTCTTGCAAACCTCATCTTTCTGCCCATTGCTGATAAACTTGCCCTGCGCAGTCAGGAAGAGGAGCGTAACCGCCGTCTGATCATAGAAGGGGTCCTCGGCATCCTCAAGGGTCTTAATCCTCGCGTCATGGAAGAGTTCCTCGAAACGTTTTTGCCGCCGAAGGAGCGTGGTGCCGGTGAATAAAAATAAGGTGTAGATATGGCGGACGAAGAGAATAAATGCCCAGAATGTCCTCCCGGCGCACCGGTCTGGATGTGTACTTTTGCCGATCTGATGTCTCTTTTGATGTGCTTTTTTGTTTTGCTGCTCTCTTTTGCCGTTATGGACCAGCAGAAGTATAAGATGGTGGCTGGTGCCATGAAGGACGCCTTTGGGGTCCAGCGCGAAAAACCTGTCGAGTCCGAGCAGAAGGGGAATGAGATGATTTCCTCCAATTTTCAGACCGTGCCCCTCAAAATCCAGATGGATTTGGCCAAATATTTTGAGGAAGAGGTCTCGGGCGGCGAGGTTGATACAGAGTTTGACCCTTACGGTCTTGTCCTCAGGATTAAGGGCAGTGCGGCCTTTGATTCCGGTCAGGCGACCCTGCGTAAAGAATTTCTCCCACTGCTCGATAAAATCGGGCGTTTGGCCCAACGGGCGGAACTTATGCTGGAGGTCAGCGGCCATACTGATAATGTCCCCCTGAGCAAGGATCAGAGTGCTTTTACGTCCAACTGGAGTTTGTCTTCGGCCCGGGCCGTGGCAGCGGTGGAGTATCTTATTGAAAAATTCCAGTTGCCGCCCTCTAGATTAGCTGCCATCGGTTATGCCTATGGTCAACCCCTTGACACCAACACGACCGAGGCGGGAAGGGCCCGAAACAGACGCGTGGAGTTTAAGATTAAACCGGGGGCTTCCCAGTTCGTGCTCGACGGTCTGGAAATTGAGCGCGGTCCTATTAAAGTTGGCCCTTAAGGATGATGATCATGGAAGAATCTCACGATGATAGACGCAGTTCCGTGCGGGTCACCGGCCGTAATCTTTTTGCCTATAAAGAAATTGCCGAACAGACCTATGCCGAATATGCCAAGGATTTTCAGGACGGCATCTCTCTCTATAGCCAGGAGAGTCTGGCTGATATGCAGATCTTTGTCGGTGCCCAGAGCGCCCTGGGCAGACTGCGCGATAAAGACGAAGACCTGGCCGACTTTCTCCAGCATCTTGACATGAAGATGAATATTCTTCTTAAGAAGGTTGATCACGGCAAGACTCCCCTTGACGATCTTAAACTCCGCGATCTCAATTTGAGCGGTGCCGGCATAGCCTTTATTGCCCCGAATGAAATTGCCGTGGGCACCTTTCTTGAGTTCCGCGTTGTTTTGTTGCCCAACTATCTGTTCATCTATGCCATTGGCAAGGTCACCAAATGTGAGACGGTGAGTCATGAAGGTGAGCAGCAGTTTTATCGGGTGGGTGCCGAGTTTGCCCTTATTATGGATGAGGATCGTGAGAGGCTTATCCAGCATAATTTCAGGCAGCAAAGCCTGGCCCTGCGCAACCGCCGCAAACAACAAGACAGGGATTAGTGCACTGAAGCTCTGATTGGCCGACCAGACCGTCGCTGTTTCTAGAATAAAGACAGGTCCTTGGCAGTAAAAAAAGCTCTACCCCTTGCAATACCCCTTGTTTGAAGTATGCTTTGTCACGCATTCATAAGCGATATTATGGATGCGTTTTTTTTTGATTTTTTTAATTTTTGCGCCTGTTGGGGTGCGTTGCACTTTTTTTACCTATGCGAACACTTACCTCTGAAGAAATAAGTAAAGCTGTCCGGCAGCTGACCATGGATGCCGGCACTCAGCTTGAGCCGGATATTCTCGAAGCCCTGCTGGCAGCCCGCGACAGTGAAGAATCACTTCTTGCCCGCCATGTCCTGGAGCTGTTTATCTCCAATGCCGATATTGCCAGCCGGGAAAAGATTCCCGTCTGCCAGGATACCGGCGTTGCCGTCCTCTTTGTCGAGATAGGCCAAGATCTTCGGATTGAGGGAAGTCTTGCCGATGCCATTCAGGATGGCATAAAAAGAGGTTACCAGGATGGATATCTCCGTAAATCCGTTTGTGATCCGCTCACTAGGGTTAATACCGGCACCAATACCCCGGCTGTAGTTCATTATGATGTCGTTGCGGGTGACCAGCTCTCCTTGGCCATGTTGCCCAAGGGCTGTGGTAGTGAAAATATGAGCGGTCTTACTATGTTGCCCCCTTCGGCAGGCATTCAGGGTATGATTGATTTTGTTGTCGACCAAGCCGTCAAGGCCGGTCCTAATCCCTGTCCGCCCATCGTGGTCGGTGTTGGTATGGGCGGAACCTTTGAAAAAGCGGCTTTTCTTGCCAAAAAAAGTTTGCTGCGGCCCTTGGGAGAAGCCAGTCCTCGGCAGGATGTTGCTGCATTAGAAGAGCAGATCCTGGCTGAGGTCAATCGACGCGGTGTGGGTGTTCAAGGCCTGGGCGGTAATCATACGGCCTTGGCTGTTCATATTGAGAGTTTTCCTTCCCATATTGCCAGTTTGCCGGTGGCGGTGAATATCCAATGCCATGCCCATCGCCATAAGGAGATGGTTCTTTAACTCGGAGACAGAATGCCGGCCTCAATATTCTCAGCAGATAGACTACTGACAACTTTAGGCATTCTGGGTTCGGACAACATAATTCTGACGACTTATTAAAAATGTCACTCTTGCGATATCGACCCGATTTTTTCGACAGCCTTAAAGAGGTTGCTCTTCCCTTTGACGCCGAAACCCTTTCCTCTCTGCGCTCAGGTGATCTTGTCAGTCTGACCGGTACTTTGTATACCGGCAGAGATCAGACCCATCGGCGTTTTGAGGCCTTACTGGAGAAGGGGGAGCCGTTGCCCATTG
>JBFFIS010000274.1:0-3900 GCA_041556375.1 Desulfurivibrionaceae bacterium
ACCTATTATTTTTACGAAACCCGTCAAAGCTGTTGATTTTTCCCATAAGGTGCACACCATGGGTGCCGGCCTTGAGTGTGACAGCTGTCATGATGACCTTTTCCAGATGGAAGCCGGTGCTGCCGAGCAGAATGATGATTTCACCATGGAATCCCTCTATGCTGGAAAATATTGTGGCGCCTGTCATGATGGTGATATGGCCTTTGCTTCCAATAAGCGTTGCACCTTCTGCCATATCGGTGTGAAAGGTTTTGAGCGTCTGCATGGCGCTCCAGCTGATGCCGGTCATGGCGGCGGTCATTAATATTATGATGTCTTGATGATTGTTTCTTTTGTTGGGAAGGCATGGCGGCATTAGGTCGCCATGCCTTTTTTTTTGTACGTTCGCTCCCTTTCTTTAGACCTTCTTTCTCATCCTTGTAGCCGGCCTTAATTGGTCTCTGCGTTGCCTTCTTCTTGCTGTTCTCTTCGCCTTACCTTGTACATTCATTTTTCTAAGAGTTGGTGTCAATAGCAGGGTGGGGTGTCGCTGCCACTCTTGTAAAGGTCTCTTTCCAGGGTAGGTCATTGTTCGGCCTTTCATCTCTGTAAGGCCGGGGCCGTGTTTTTCTACGTATCCTGCCCTTGTCTTCGTTCTCTCTGCTCAGTGAACATCTCGATCTTATTATGGAAAGTGCCTAGGGGACGCCTCTCTTTCCTGGCGTTGCCATCCTCTGTGTCGTCGTTTCTGCGGTCGAGCCAACTTGCTTGTTGGGGCGTAAAATGCGCCTCTTTTGGGGGCTTGTCTTCTTAACATCTTGTTAGTCCGTGTTTTTTACTTGATCCAACATCTCTGTTGTTTGTGTTTTTTGAGGCCTATTTGCCGCTTGGGAGCTGATTTATGCCACAAGTGTGGCGCATTTTGCGCACCACCTCTGTGGCGTATGCGGCGCAATGTGAGCCCGGGTGGGTAATTAATATGGATATGGAAAGTGACAGGGAAAGCGGGAAGGAGATATTTGTATGAAGTTGTTTCAACGAAAATATAAGGGGTTATGATTTTTTGCCCTAAAAATTCTCCTGTGGTCGGCGTGTTTGGCATACCAGTTGCTATTTAACCTAGTCAACCAAGAAAACAGGTAGAAACCTGAAACGAGAAACGCCCATCCATTACTCAATGGGCCTTGAGATTTCCTACCAATTTAAATCTCAAGTGAAACGACAGGAGGCCGGTATGAGTGCCTTAATTCATCTGCTCAGCAAAAAACAGGGGTTAAGGGGGGCAGCAAATATGCTTGCAGCTCTTGGCAAACGATTTGCCCACTTAAGCGAGGCATTTTGGTTTGTGACCTCTCTGGTGCTGTTTGTAATCCTCGGTCCTTTTTCAGCCGTTGTTGCAGTGGTTGGTCTCTGCTCACTGGCAAGAAAGGGAGAGACCAAGGACCTGCAGAGCCCGGCCAAAGTCTGATGCTCTTAGGGTAAGCATGATTGGGTGGCGGCCTGATTGTGCTTAACTCTGAGAGGAAAAAACAACGTGGCCAAAGGGCCACCGAAATAAGCTGTCTATTAATTTACAAGGAGGAATGAAAATGGCTAACGGATTTTCACTAGCCGCAGTTGCGGAACCAAAGGTGGCAACACCTAAGATTAACATGGCAACAGGCCTTTTTGCCCTGCTCGCCATTGCCGGCATCTCAGCAGGTCTCTATGCATTCTATGGGGGCCATCATACTATGTACAATAACACTCGGGAAATGCCGTGGGGAATTCTGATTTCCTCATACGCATTTTTCGCCATTACCTCAACAGGTCTTTGTCTGTTGGCGGCCGTGAGTCACATCTTTGGTGGCAATAAGCTGGCCCCTCTGGCAAACCGCATGGTGTGGTTGTCAATCATCACCATTATCGGTGCCTTCACTATTATCGGCGTTGAAATTGAAAACCCGCACCGTATGCTCATCTATAATATGCTGAGCCCCAATTTGACCTCCAACATCTGGTGGATGGGTACCCTTTATGGTATGGCTGTCGGCTTTATGCTTCTTGAGTTTTACCTTATTCTCAATAAACAGTACAAGATTGCCGTTACCCTTGGTGTCCTTGGTGCCCTTGCCGAGGTTGCGGCCAACACCAACCTGGGTGCAGTTTTTGCAACCCTTTCCGGTCATCCTTTCTGGTACGGGTCTCAGCTTCCCGTGTACTTCCTTTGTTGTGCCTTCATGTCGGGTGCTGCTGCAGCCATCTTGTTTACCAATATGGCCTTCAAAATTCGTAATCGTGAAATAGACTCCACCACCATGGCTGGTATGCAGTCTGCTGGTAAGGTTCTTACCCTTACCCTCTTTCTGGTCTGTGTGGCTACTGCCTGGAGATTTATCTCCTTCTTCGTCGGCGGAGCCGAAGGCGGACGTATCGCAGCCATGGGTCTGACCTCAGGACCACTGTCCTTTAACTTCTGGGTTTTCGAGATCCTTATCGGTCTTGCCTTTCCCCTTGGTCTGCTTGCTATGACTAAGCTGAAAAGTGCCCCAGCCATGACTTTGGCAGCCTTCATGACCCTGGTTGGTCAGTTCTTTTCCCGCTATGACCTGATTGTCGCCGGTCAGATGGTGCCGCACTTCTCCGGCTGGGATAACCTGCCCACCTACTACAGCTACGTACCATCTGTTTCCGAGTTCATGGTTACCTTCGGCGGTATCGGTGTAGTTGGTGCTACCTTCTTGCTCGGCGAGCGTTTCTTCGGACGTGCCTTTGACGATCATGGCTCCCACTAAGAAGTAAGCACTAAGAAAGTACTTCTCCTTTAAAGAAGACGGAGGACCTGCTTAAGGGTAGGTTCTCCGTCTCCCTCAAAACTCAAAAAGGGAAAAGCATCATGCTCTCAGACAATAAACCAATCTTCACAATCGGTGTCGCTGCAAAGATGCTGGAGGTCCATCCGCGGACCCTGCGAATCTATGAGAAGGAAGGGCTGATCAGGCCCATTAGAAAGGGGAAATGGCGCTATTTCACAATGGATGATATTAAGTGGGTCGAGTGTCTGCGCAGTATGATTCATGAACAGGGTATTTCCATCGCCGCCATTAAGAAACTGCTGCAATATACCCCTTGTTGGAATATTACCGAATGCTCTTTTGACAAGCGCAAGCAGTGCACCGCCTTCATGTCCAGCGGCCTGGTGCCGAGAAAAATCGAGATCGAGCAACCTAAAAAGATTGCCAACTCCGATGGTGATGTGGCTGCCTAGGGCTTTTTATTAGCCTGTGGGTGGCCATCTCCTCACTGTTTTTCGTCGAACTCTCTGTCGGCAACTCTCTCAAACGCTCTTTTTTCCTTCGCTGCCGTCTCTATCTTAGGCTTGCAGCCTCTTGAACTTTTCTCAGTCGCCGGGGGCACACGGCCAGGATTTTTGTGTTGTTTATTCTGGCTCTTGTCCTCATCCTCATAATGCGCCATACTTGTCAGTGTGCACGTTTACTTACTTACGGAGTGGTGTGTTATGGCTAACGGTTTTCGGGGTTCGTGTGTCCTTATAAGTTTTGTTATCTCCATGCTGAGCGTTTCCGGTTGTGCCCGTCATGAGGTGCGGCTTATGGAAACTACAGGCTATTGCGGCTGCCAAGAATGTTGTGAGTGGCAACGGGGCAGTTGGGCCTTCTTAAAGCTTAACTTCTGGGATCGCTATGTGAAGAAGGGTAAGAACAAGGGCAAGGAGTATACCGGTAAGACCGCCAGTGGCGCCGAGCCGCAGGAGGTGTCCGATGGCCTCTTTTCAGTGGACAGCGTCAAGAAGCCGTGGAAAATTCCCTTTCGCGTCGTTCTGCCCTGGTTGTGGTTTTCCGAAGACGGCACCATCGCCGCAGATACCAAGTATTACGCCTTTGGCACTAGAATGAAGATCCCTGGCTATGGATGGGGGGA
>JBFFIS010000275.1:0-3864 GCA_041556375.1 Desulfurivibrionaceae bacterium
GTCTTAAAAACAAAAATCGGCCTCGCTCTCCGGCCGCCCTGTCATCACTCCATAATTTCGGGCTAGACTTATTAAAACAACTGGCCCCAGTAGAGGCCAGTAAATTTTCAGTCTGCGGCGGCCATAGCCATAAATGCGCACACCCTTAACGTACTAATTTGATATTCTTTCCTAAAATTCGTAATATCAATGATGCAGGGCCATTAAAAAGCCGGGTGGACCGTCTCAACAGTTTTATCAGAGACCCTACCACCAGGAGATAACAACTTTTTCCGCCACCTTAAGGAGTTGACCGTGCTCACCCATCTACTGCACCCTCAACAAGCCAACACCGGCCAACCGGCCCCCGAAGAGTCACGGATTGGTGAACTCCTGGTCCAGGAAAATCTCATAACCCCCCTCGACTGCAAACAAGTCCTTGATATTCAAGAAAAAGAAAAAAATTACACCGGCCTGCCCTTTCTACGCATCCTGGAAGAGAGCGGCCGCCTTTCTGAAAAAAAGAAAAATCGCCTCCTTGCCCTGCCTGATATCCAGAAAGAAATCGCCAAAACAGCAACCAACAACGACCTCCTCACCGAAAAACAGCTAGAGATCTGCCTCAGTAGCAAAAATGCCTACCAGACCCTGCCCGAGGCCCTGGTCGCCCAGAACATCCTTTCCGAAGAACAGATCGCTTTTCTCCTCAATGAACAGCTTGATCCGGAAATTGTCGCCAGCCAAGGCGAGATCATGGGAATTATTACCGCAGCCGACATCGACTATTGCCGCAAGGTCAGCAAAGGCCCCCGTAATTTCGGCGAAATATGCTGCTCCCTTGATATCATCACCCCCCTTGACCTTTTTCATCTCCTGGAAAAACATGGCAAGCAGATCAAGTTCGGCGAGATCCTCATCCATCTTAAATATGCCGATGAGGAGACGGTGAACCGGGCCCTCGATGAACAGAAGCTGAGCAACAAGCTGCTGGGCGAAATCCTCATTGCCAAAAAAACTATCACTCCGGAGCAATGCCAGGAGGCCCTGTCCCTGCAGGCCAATATCCCTTTTGACCGCCTGGAGGACTTCCGTTATGACGATTTTTCCAAAGAGTCACTGCCCCGCCTGATTAGTCCGCGCTACGCCGAAGAGCATCTCCTCCTGCCCATCGCCATTCTCAACAGGAAGATGAAACTGGCCCTCATGCAGCCTGAGGCCATAGAAAGCGCCCGGGAACTGATGGCCCTCTACAAGCAACTGCAGATTCAATGCGTGCTCATCCCCGAACAGCGCTTCTGCGAACTCTTTGAAGAGCTCTATAACGAAAAACCCTCCCTGCAGATCCGCAAGACCCTGCTGGAGCTGAAGAAAAAGCAGCTCATTTCCCAAGAGGCCTTTCAGGACTTCATGCATATCGATCTGGACGAGGATCTCGATACCGAGGCCCTGCCGGACCTCTCCTCCCAGGAGCAAAATGCCGATGTTGAAGAGGCCATCCATTATCTGATCCGCTATGGCATTGACCATAGCGCCAGCGATATCCATCTTGAGCAGGACCTCAAGGGCATCACCAGCCGCTTCCGGATAGACGGCGTTATTAAAAGCCACGCCCCGGAATGGCTGCAGCGCTGCTTGCATGAAAACAGCGGCGCCCTGATCTCGCGGATCAAGGTCATGTCCAACCTCGACATCAATGAAAAAAGATTGCCTCAGAATGGCGTTTTCCGCACCAGCTACGTCGACGAAAAAAGCCGGCGCAAGAGCCAGCTCGAGTTTCGGGTGGCCACCTGCCCTTCTGTTACCGGCGAGAGCATTACCATCCATATTCTCGACCCGCGCAAGGCCAAGCTCAGCCTCAGGCAAAACGGCCATAGTCCCCACGTCCTTGAGCCCTTTGCCCGCCGCCTCAACAGCGACGCCAGCATCGTTCTTGTGGCCGGCCCCAACGGCAGCGGCAAGTCCTCCACCCTCTATGGCGCCCTGAAACTGATCTATGACCCATCCTTAAAAATCCTGACGGCCGAGGACCCCATTGAGTACAATTTCCCCGGCATCATCCAGACCCAGGTTAACCAAAAAATCGGCCTCGACTTTGCCCACCTGCTTCGCTCTTTTTTACGGCTAGACCCCGATGTTATCCTGCTGGGAGAGCTGCGGGACAAAGAAACAGCCACCGTGGCCTTTGACGCCGCCCAGACCGGCCACCTTGTCCTGTCATCGCTCTATGCCAACGACTCTATTTCGGCCATCTACCGCCTGCTGGACCTGGGTATCGACCGCTCCCAGATAGCGGCCAGCCTCTCCTGTGTCCTGGCCCAACGCCTGGTCCGCAAAATTTGTCCCTCCTGCCTCACCGAATACCAGCCGGAACCAAAGGAATGGTCGCTCATCTTCAACAAATATCCGGCCCATCTCCAGTTCTTCCACGGCTCCGGCTGCCAATCTTGCAACCACAGCGGCTTTAAGGGCCGAACGGTTCTCTCTGAACTTTTCACCATGACAACCCCCCAAGCCTTTATCAAGGGGGCAGAGCTTGTCGAAACCAAGGAGACCGCCCTGCTGCGGGGCATGAAAACCATGGTCCATGACGGCCTGCTGAAAATGAGCTCCACCACCTTGACCGAGATCAGCCGGGTCCTGCCCTTTGACATGCTGGAGACTTACCGCCGTCACGAGAGCCAAACGACCAGCGGCACCACAACAGCCTCTGGCCAATTTCTGGTTCGGGATCCGGACCGAGAGACCGACATCCTCGAAAACATGCTGAGCCATTTCAACACCCTTCTGGAAAGCACCGGTGAAGAAGGGGTCAGCCAAGAACGCTTCCAGCGCTTTGTCGCTACCAATTTTCAAAAGATATGCGCCGACCATGGCGGTGCCCAGGTGCTGTTTACCCTACAGTCAAACGATGTTGGCAAGGTGGAGATCCTGGCCCAGGCAGCAGGCGGGGGGCCGACCTCAAGATGACACGGACAATCACCATAACCAGCGGCAAGGGCGGCGTAGGCAAAACCAATCTCAGCCTCAACTTGGCCTTGGAGCTGGCCAGACTGGGCCACCAAACCTGCCTCTTTGATGCCGATTTCGGCACAGCCAATGTCAATATCCTCCTCGGCATCTCGCCCCGGTACGACATCAAGGATGTCATTATGGAGGGCAAAAGCCTGGCCGACATCATCATCCCGGAAACGAATAATATGGACATCCTGCCGGGGAGTTCCGGTGTCGAAGAGATGGCCAATCTCAACCCTGAACAGCTCAAAGAGCTGCAGAGCTCCCTGGCGACCATGCAGGACTATGATTTCCTGGTCATTGACACCGCAGCCGGCATCTCCAAAAACGTGGTGTCCTTTTGCCTGGCCTCCACAGAGGTAGTACTGGTCATCACCCACGAACCCACCTCCCTCACCGATGCCTATGCCCTGCTCAAGGTCCTGGCCGCCAACGGTTATCAGGGAACGGCCAAGGTGGTCGTCAACCGCTGCCAAGACTCGAGCCATGCCAGGATAACCTTTGCCACCTTCAAAAACGCCGTGAGCAAACATCTCGACATGAAGGTCTCCGCCCTTGGCCTTATTCTCGAAGACAATAAAATGATAGAGGCCATCCGCCTCCAGGAACCTTTCCTGCGCAAATTCCCGGACTCCCAGGTGGCCAAATGTTTTCATATGATTGCCAGCCGCCTCATTGAAAACAAGGATGGCATCAATGGTACCGACCTGGAATCCTTCTGGCGCAACACCCTGGAGGCGATGACCAGCACGTTGAACATTCCCTCCTCTCCCCACAAAGAGGTCCGAGACGTTGAAAGCCGGGCCCTGGCCGAAAACAGCGGCGGCCATTCTGATGAGGTGGTCACGGAACTCAGGCTGCTACGCCAGACAC
>JBFFIS010000276.1:0-3858 GCA_041556375.1 Desulfurivibrionaceae bacterium
CTATAGCGAGCCTGGCCAGGGCACTACCTTTAAAATCTATCTGCCCCGCCATGACCAGGCTTTGACCTCCCCTGTTGCAAGACCAGTTGAGGCGCTGGCCATGGCCAAAGGGACGGAAACAATTCTTCTGGTCGAGGATGATGACATCGTGCGAACCATGACCGTTGAAATCCTCACCCCCTTGGGATACTCCGTTTTAGAGGCTGCTGATGGTGAAGAGGCCCTGCAGACCTGCAAACGTTACCACGGTCATATTGATCTTTTGCTCACCGATGTGGTGATGCCGAAAATGAACGGCGCTGATCTGGCCCGGAAGGTTTCGAAATTACGCCCGGAAATTAAGGTTGTCTTTATGTCTGGATATACTGATGATGCCGTGGTCAGGCATGGTATTTTGCAGGACGATGTCCACTTTCTCCAGAAGCCGGTGACCCCGAAAGTTCTTGCCCAGACCCTGCGGGACATTCTGGACAACAGCTCTTTATGATACGGCAAGGTTCAGATCGCCAGATTGGAAGTAAAGAAGGACACCCACCCGGCAAGGACAATGTTTCTCGGCGGTATTCTATTTGTCAGCTTTCCTTCTGTTGTGATAGCATCGGGGGAAGACATATTTAACGGGAGCCAAGACTCGGTATGCTTGAAAATCAATCCTCGCCAGTTATTCTGATCGTTGACGATCAGCCCGTCAGCCTCAAACTGCTCCTCTCCTTTCTCGAGCGCCATGGCTTTACCATGCTTGTCGCCTCCGGCGGCGAGGAGGCTCTTGCTCGGATCGACGAGACCAGGCCTGATATCATTCTCTTAGACATTATGATGCCGGTGTTGGACGGCTATGAGACCTGTCTTCTCCTGAAGGAGAACGAGGCCACCGCCGATATCCCGATTATTTTTGTGACGGCTTTGACCAATCTGGAGGACAAGGTCAAAGGCTTTGAGGTCGGAGGGGTCGATTATGTCACCAAGCCCTTTCAGCACGAGGAGGTGCTGGCTCGGGTTACCACCCACCTCAACCTTGCCCGACTCCGTAAGGAGTTGGAGAGTAAGAACCGCCAGCTGCAAGCCGCCCTGGATGAGATTCGCCAGCTCTCCGGCATCATCCCCATCTGCGCGCGATGTAAGAAGATCCGCGATGATGACGGCTACTGGCAGCAGGTCGAGAAGTTCATTCAAACTCACACCGGGGCGGAATTCAGCCATGGGTATTGCCCGGACTGTTATGCGCAGGAACTCCAAGATCTTCGTGATTTTAACCAAGAATCTGAAGGATAAGCTTGGGGAGCCGTAACCGTAAAAGAGTGGCAGTTTGAGTTTGCCAGGGATCTCCCCTGAAATTTTAGGAGGTAGTAATGGATACGAGGGAAAAAAGGGTTGGGGTCACCATGACCGCCACCATGTCTGATGGCAATTTTGTCTTTGAGGGCAGCGTCGAGAATGTTTCCAGGACCGGTTTTAAGATGACGGACATTCCCGCTAAATTTGATGCTGAGTCATCTGAGTGCACGGCCGTTATCAGCAGCAAGACAAAAAACTATAAGTTTTCCATCCGCCCGACCTGGTCTACCGAGGAGGGTATCTACAAGGTGGTGGGTTTTGAAATTATCTCGCCGCCGGCTGAGTGGCTTGCGCTTCTTGATGAGCTTGACCCAGACGGCAAGGTTGTGGTGCTGGATCTGGACGAAGAATAGGGCAGAAGAGCTGCTGAGTTGTCTGGGCTGAGCAATTTTTGAGTACTGCCAGAGAGGGCTGAGGGCTTAGGCGTTAAGCTCTGAGATCTGGCTGTTTAATGTCCAGAAGTCATAAAGATAGCCAAAGCCGAAAAGGCCGCCGGTAAGCAGATAGAGAATGCCGGTGAGCCACTTGCCCATATACATACGGTGGATACCGAGGATTCCCAGAAAGGTGAGGAGGATCCAGGCCACCGTATAGTCCACCTCCCCTGCCTCAAAACGCAAATCCGCCTCTCTGTCCATGGCGGGAATCAAAAACAGGTCAATAAGCCACCCTATGCCGAGCAGGCCGAGGGTGAGCAGGTAGATCGTCCCTGAAACAGGTTTGCCGTAATAAAACCGATGGGAACCGGTAAAGCCGAAAATCCAGAGGATATAACCGATGGTCTTGCTGTGGGTGTCCGTGATAGGCCTCATGGCTGCGCCTCCGTGTCTGATTTTACATTCTAACTATTATAATCTGTCCGAGCCAGGAAAGGCCAGCCTTCCTTTGACTAAGGATTTATGGCTGCGAAGGCGTCATGGTCGGTGTGAATTTTTACGTCTGGCACCAAAAGATACGGACGTGTTCCGGTTGGCCGCGTAGGACGGGGAAATCAAAGGGCGGCCGGAGTTGGGTCACCCGGGCAAAGGAATTCTCCAGGGCGGCCAGGTATTTTTTGGCCTTGCCGGCACTGTGGTTATTGGCGAAAAGGGCCAGGCCGCCCGGGGCCAAAAGGTCGGCTGCCTGCCGACCAAGATCCTGCCACTCCTTTTCCACTGAGAAGCTGGCGCCTTTGCCGGCTGCAGCAAAGACCGGCGGGTCGCAGATGATAATGTCCCAGGGGGCAAAGGTGGTCGGGTCCGCCTCTTTTTTGCGGAGTTGGCGGCCCAGCCATTTGCGGACATCCTCCTTGATGAATTTACCGCGCCCCCCGTGGTCAAGGTGGTTGGCTCTGAAATTGGCCTTGCCGCGTTCGAGGGAGCCGGCGGCCAGGTCAACTGAAAAAACAACCTCGGCCTCGGCCTGGGCGGCAAAGGTGGAAAAGGAGCAGGTAAAGGCAAAGAGGTTGGCGACTCTTTTACCCCTGGCCCGTTGCCAGATGCGGCGTCGGGAGTCGCGCTGGTCGAGGAAAAGGCCGACATGCTGGGCATCGTTTAAGGCCACCTGAAAGCGCAGGCCATGCTCCTCCACCCAGAAGGATGGCGGTGGCTCCTCACCCCAGCTGACAATGTCGCTAAAGAGCTTGCGGCGGTGTGGGTCCCGGCGGTTGGTGCGGATTACCGCCCCCAGGCAGCCGAATTGCGTGCTCAGGTTCTCCAGGGTTGGCGACAGGGTGGTGCGCAGGCTCTCTGAGGGCAGATTTTCATCATAGCCGGTGACGCAGAGATAGCGGTCAAAGAGATCAATGCTAAACGGGCGGCCCTGGGCCTCGCCGCGGTGGATAAGACGCATGGCATTGGTGATTGAGGCCAGTAGGGGCAAACGACGCTCCCAGGCCACTGTGGCCTCAACAAGGAGGCTGTCCGCCCCTGCCAACAGTAACGAAAAGGCCTGGGGTAAGGCGATAGCCAGCGGTTGCGGCAACTCGGGCCAGGTCAGCTCTGTGCAGTGCAGGCAGAGTCGAGGAAAGGGCGCACCGCCATAGAGGGTGTCACCGAGGATCGCCAGGCCGGCGGCCGCGGCATGGCGGCGGATCTGGTGTTTACGGCCCCGACTGATTTCGGCGCGGTAGAGGCTGAAGCCGTGTGCCGATTCGAGGTGCTGAAAAGATGTTGAACATGCCTTGCCATCCAGGGGGTCGCTACAAGTCCAGCCGGCCGGGACCGGCCTTTTTTTGTCCGTGATGAAATGATAGGTTTTTCTGGCTTCGCCCTGCTCATGGATGGCCTGGGCCCGGCTGCTGGCCTGGCTGTCACGGGCAAGGAGGATCAGGCCGCTGGTCTCTTTGTCGAGGCGGGAGCAGAGATGGACCTTAAGGTCATGGTGCAACTCCAGCCACTCGGCCAGGCCGAGATCGCCGGGCCGGGCAGCATGGCTGGAGAGGCCGTTTGGTTTGTGAACAACCAGCCACGAGGCATCACGATAGATAAAGGGGGATTGGGAAGTGAGCATCATCGAGCCTGGTCTGTCTTGGCACCTAAAAAA
>JBFFIS010000277.1:0-3831 GCA_041556375.1 Desulfurivibrionaceae bacterium
CGGCCGTTTGCCCTCCGCCACCAACTTGTTGCAAATTGCAACAACAACCACCAGGGACTGGTTTACCCCCTTTAAAACAGGAAAAATAAGACATGTTGCATTCGCGAACCTCTTGTTGCAAAATGAAACACTTGGTTGTAGGGTGGGTGGTGTGAACGATAATGATCACCCCCTTGAATAAGTCTGTGAGACGAGGAAAAACGATGGGACAACCGGGCGGTATCCGCAATAAAATAACCTTTTGGTTTTATCTGGTGCTGACCTTTATGATCGGCAGTTCGATCATCACCTACACCATTGTCCAGACCGTGGAAGAAAAACATTTCAACATTGAAAAGGCCGATACCTTTATGGAGAACATCCTTGAGGTCAGACGGATGGAAAAAAACTTTTTCCTCTACCATGATGAGCAATCCATAGAAAAATGGACCAGCTATCTCCACACCACCACCCAACAGCTCAATGACAACGAAGCCCTGTTCATCGATCTCAGTTCACCAACGGAGATCAATACGGTACGCAAGGCCTTGGTAACCTACACCTCCAGCGTGGCGACCTTACTCAAGAACCGGGACAAGAGTGAAAAGGTGGCTGGAGAAATCAGGGAGTACGGGAATCAGCTCACCACCATTGCCGAAGAGCTTATTATTCGTGAGCACCAGACCATCCACCGGCTCTTAAGGCTCATCAGTCACTCCCTTCTCTTTATGTTGCCGTTACTGGTCATCCTGTTCAGCTCCGTTGCCGCACTGCTTGGCCGGGGTATTGTTTCATCCCTCAAGCAGCTGGAACAACATGCGGCAACCATCGCCACCGGAGACTTCACCGAAGTTTCCTTTACCAGCACAAACCGCGAAATCAACTCCCTGGTCAATGCCTTCAATCATATGAGTAGGGAGTTAAAGAACCGACAGCAGCAACTAGTCCGCTCTGAAAAGCTGGCATCGCTTGGCACCATGCTGGCTGGTGTGGCCCATGAGTTCAACAACCCACTGTCAAACATCTCCAGTTCCGCCCAGATCCTGGCAGAAGAACTGGACCAGAACAATGAGTTCGCTCAGGAACTTGTGGCCCAGATCGGCACCGAGACCAGCAGAGCTGCTGCCATTGTCAAGACATTGCTCTCTCTGGCCCGTGAGGAGAAATTTCACCGGGATCATTACCCCCTCAAACCCCTCCTCCAGGATATTTTGAATCTTCTGCGGGGCCAAAGGGCCAAAGACGTGGAGGTCCAGCTTGCCATTAGCGACGACCTCGTGATCTTTGCCGACAAACAAAAAATCCAACAGGTCTTTATTAATCTCCTGAAGAACAGCTGTGACGCCTTAAAGGGCAGAGGCACCATCCAGATCAAGGCCTGGCAAAACGAGACAAACCTCAAGATCGCCTTCCGCGATAACGGCCCTGGAATCCCCAAGCAACTACACGCCAAAATATTTGACCCCTTTTTCACCACCAAGGATACAGGCCAGGGCTCCGGGCTTGGCCTCTTCATCATCCATGACATTATCATCCAGCATGGTGGCAGTATCGATATTGACAGTGATGACAAGGGCACCACCTTCACGCTTCTTCTCCCCAACCAGGAGGGACCATGTCTGAAATAGAAATACTTGTTGTTGACGATGAGGCCGTCGCCTTAAAAAACCTCTGCCATGTCCTCAGGAAAGAAGGCTACGCCGTTACCAGTGCCAAGAGCGGCAAACAGGCCTTGGCAGCCCTAGAGAAACAGGAATTCTCCCTGGTCCTCACCGATCTTAAAATGCCCCAGGTCGACGGCATGCAGGTCCTGGAACGGGTGAAAACCATGTACCCCAAGACGGAGGTCATTATGATCACCGGTTTTTCCACCGTGGATTCGGCGGTGGAATCATTAAAGGCCGGGGCCTATCATTATATCGCTAAGCCATTCAAGCTTGGCCAGGTGCGTAAAATCGTCAGTGAAGCCATTGCCAAACACCAGCTGCGCACCGAGGTTGAGCATTTACGCCAACAGATCAGCCAGGAGGAAGCACAACCGCAGCTCATCACCCATAATCGCCAGATGCAAAGCCTGCTTGAAATGGCCCAACAGATTGCTGAAACGGATACCAATGTTGTCATCAGCGGAGAATCGGGCACCGGTAAAGAGCTCCTGGCAAAATACATCCACAACTCGAGCTCGCGTCGTAAGGCGACCATGCTGTCGATTAACTGCGGCGCCTTCAGCGAAGAGTTGTTGACCAACGAGTTATTCGGCCATAAGAAAGGTGCCTTCACCGGTGCCCACAGCGACAAGAAAGGCCTTGTGGAAATGGCTGACGGCGGCACCCTCTTTCTCGATGAGATTACGGAAATGCCCCTATCCATGCAGGTGAAATTCCTACGGGTGCTCCAGGAACAGGAGGTGATGCAGGTGGGCGGCACAGCTCCGATCAAGGTCAACGTCCGCTTTCTTGCCGCCACCAACCGGGACCTTGACCACGAGGTGAAGGCCGGCCATTTTCGCCAGGACCTGTTCTACCGGATCAATGTTGTCTCCTTAAAAATACTGCCCCTCTCCGAACGCAAGGACGACATCCCCCTTCTGGTTCAATTTTTTCTGGGAAAATATAACTCGAGCATGGGTAAGAACGTCACTCAGGTTGACCCAGAGGTGCTTGAAACCCTTGGCCGTTATGATTTTCCCGGCAATGTGCGTGAACTTGAAAACATTATTGAAAGGGGAGTGGCCCTGGCCAATGGCGACACCCTGGGACTCGCCCAGATCCCTGATGATCTGCGCAGCCTCGATATGCAGACCTTCAGAAAGACCGTGGGCAAATATGCCTCCATGGAGGAGGTGGAAAAATCTTATATTGAGTGGATTCTAAAAGAGACCGGCTTTAATAAGACCGAGGCCGCCAAGGCCCTGGGCATTGACCGGGTATCCCTCTGGCGTAAGATTAAGAAATTGCAGATTGAAGAATAGGGTGTATCCCCTGACACCAGTGTAGCGCTATCAGGGGAGCAGCTTCAGAGTAGTGGCCGCAGTTAACGACGGTTCAAATTACACTCCCGGGTTTGGCTCATAGCGGCATCAAGCCGGTTGAAAAAATCTAATACCGCTGTATCATCAGGTTTTTGATTATGCAAGGTTTCGTAGGTCTCAAAGAGCTTGGTCAAGACGTGAATCGCCTCCTCTTCTTCGAGCTCACCGAGATCTCCCCAGAGTTTATTGGTTATCATTATCAGACTCCTTTTTATGGATCCAGTCATTTACGATCCGTTACACTAACATCAGATACCAAAGACACCTGCCATGAACAAGCTTAAACGACAAGAAATTGAGCAACGTATCATCACTGAAATTGCTGAGACCAAGGAGAAGATTGAGTCGTTGCGCATCCTGGCAAAGCCCATTTCACCGGATAATGCCGTGGGGCGGTTGTCGCGAATGGAGGCCATCGGCACAAAATCCATCAATGAAGCGGCCCTTGGCAATGCCAACCGTAAGCTCGGCCGCTTGCAGCATGCCTTAACCCAGGTGAACGAACCTGACTTTGGCTCCTGCTATGAATGCGGCAAAGCCATCCCCCTGGGACGAATCCTCCTCATGCCCGAATCCACCCTCTGTGTCGGCTGCGCCGAAGAGTTAGAAGACTAACCCCACGGGCGCTGGCATCCTATTGACAGAAATGCTGAACGCTGATACATGATGGGAATCATTCTTACGACCCAGTCACCATTTTTCTTAAAGGATACTCTTATCAAGGCAACGCCTCTCTATATCTGCAAGAAAATACTCCTGAACCTCTACTTCTGGCCTGTTTTTCTGCTGACCACCCTTATCCTTCTGGTGCTCATCCCACC
>JBFFIS010000278.1:0-3830 GCA_041556375.1 Desulfurivibrionaceae bacterium
GGCGCGTCTCATCATAGTCCACCTTGCCCACCATGCGCGTCTCTACCCCGGCAGCACCACGGATGACGGGCACCACCGCCACCTGGGCGAGCTTACGAGCCCTGTCATCAAAGCTGATCTGGCGCAGGCTCTGGCGGCTACCGCTGCTGTCATCCTTCGGCACCTCGATCAGATCCATAAAACAGATGGGGCATTGCCCAAATTCCGGCAGCTGGATCTGAGGATGCATAGAACAGGTCCACACTGAGTCTGCCGGGCCATGCTCATGCTCATCCTCGGCAGATTCCGCCAGGCCGGCCATGGCCAGGAGCAGCAGGGCACAAATGAAGAGTATGGTAAGATTTTTTTTATGGTGAAACATTGTAATCTCCTTGGGGCATCGATTCCGGATTACTGCAGGCCATGTCTGGCCTAGGAGTGAGCTCGCTTGCAAAAAAATGGGATGAATTTACAAGTTTATAACGGAGAGAGAGATTGAGCTCACTCCTGGGCCAGACATGGCCGTTAGCAACGGCTAGCCCTTAGGGACAGCGGCCGGCTCCTGCCCCTGCTCTTTCAACTTGTCCAGATACTTCTGCGGATCTTTCTTAAACTCGCCGTCACAATAGCCACAGCAGAAATAGACCCGTTTGCCGTCATAATCGGCATAAAGCTCTTTGTTGACGGTGCCGCCCATCACCGGACAGGTGGTCTGGGGCTCGGCCAAGGCCACGGTGGCAAAGGTCAAAACCAGAGCCAGGGGAAGCAGTAAAGATTTGACGGTTTTCATAATCGACTCCTTAATTGTAGTTAAAATTTAAGAGCTGCCTCGTTTGGACAACTCTATCTCCTGGCGGCGCGACAGGCTTAGTGCCAGGTGGCTAAGGTACTGCCCACCAATTCTTCAAGGCGGGCCACTTCCAGGGCCTGATCGGCCAAGGCCCGGCGCTGGCTTAACTCAAACTCCAGCAGGTTCTTTTCAGCATCTAAAAGGGCAAAAACACTCTGGCGCCCATCCTCAAAGGCCTGCAGAGTAACCTCTACCTCCTGGCGAATCTTCGGGATGATACTCTCTTGATAGAGAGACTGGCGGCGCACGGCATCATGGTAACGGTAGAGGCCCTGTTCGATGGCGGCATCAAGATCACGATGCTTCTGGGCCCGTTGATCCCTGGCCGCCCGGACCTTCTCCTGCCTTTCGGCCACAGCGCCGTGACGCCGATCGCGGAAAAGGGGGATATTGATACTGAGGCCGGCAATCACCGGATCCCTACCGCTATCAGGCGGGTCGCCAAATTCAGCCTCACCGGTAACAATGGTTTTCAGACTGAAGGCCAGATCCGGATAAAAATCCTTTTCAGCAAGCGCCAGGGAGGTCTTGGCCTTTTTCACCGCCTTATCAGCCTGGGCGAGTTGCGGGCTCTTGTTGCGGGCCAGGTCATAGAGTCCAGCCTCGTCCACTGCCATGGCAATCACCGGCAATTTCTGGGGACTCGGCCTGGCCGTATCTCTGGGGGCGCCCAGCAAGGAATTCAACCGAGCTCGCAGGGGGTGGTTTTGATCGCCCAGGGAACGCCGGCGTTCACCCAGGCGGGCCAGCTCCACCTGAATCTTCAGGACATGAGCGTAGTCGAGTTTGCCAGCGCTGTACCTGGTCAGGGCCACCGACTCGAAATAGCGCAGCAGCTCAAGGCCCTCATCTGCAATGCGCAGCGCCTCGTTGTTAAAGGCATAGTCGATATAAACCTCCTTAACGCGGCGCACCAGCCGCTGCTCGACCTCGTGGAGACGACTCTGGGCTATGGCGCTCTGCTGGCCAACCTCTTGTCTCTGTAAAGACAACTTTGTCGGCCAGGGCAGACGCTGGCTCAAACTGACCGCCGCCTCCTGGGGACCGGTACGGGTTTCAACCGGCTCGAGATAATATTGCAGCCCCAAGACAGGGTCGGGCAAGACACCGGCCCGCCGGACACTCTCCCTTGTTGCCTGGGAGTCGGCCTGGGCTGCCGCCAGCTCATTATTATGGGCCAGGGCCTCGGCAATATATGCACCCAACGAAGCAGAAGCCGTGGCCGGCAAGACAAGCAGGGCAACGGCTCCTAAAAAAATGGCCTCTACTTTTTTCATAAGTGTAACGCCCTTATTTTCTAAAGGTATCCGTCTCACAGTCATAACCACCATGGCCGCTACCGCCGACATGGCCAGCAAAAGAGCTACCTGTCACGCTGAAAAGGGCAGCAAAAATAAAGGCAACAGCGACAAGATTTTTTAAAGTTTTCATAGCACACCTCATAGAATAAAAAGGTAGCGCCGAGGTCGGCGCTGTTGGTCTCTTTATTATTATAGAGAAGTACTATCAGAAAATATGCCAATTATTGTAAGCCGCTGCCAAAACCACCCAGCCCCAAAACAACGAAGAAATTATTCTGTGGAAAAACAAGTAGTTATGCGTAGGCAGTCAGTACTGACAAAAGCAGAAAGAGGCCTGCAAGCTTCCCAAGCAGAGGAGTGCGGGCGCAGCAAACAGGGGTCGGCTAGAGAATATTCTCCACTATGACTGAAGAATATTCTCTAGTTATTGAGATCGAACTTCTCCAAACGATAGATGAGAACATGCCTGGGGATCTTCAGCAGACGGGCTGCCTGGGCCCGGTTTCCCCGACTCTGGCGCATGGCCTTTTCAACAAGGGCCTTCTCCACATCCAGCAGCGAGATACCCTCGGGCGGGATATCAGGAATAAAGCCAGCATCGCCGTCAGCCATGCTGGGCAGGAGGACCTCCTGTTTTTCAATACAATCGCCATGCCGCAGGATAAGGCAACGCTCGACAACGTTCTGCAACTCTCTGATATTACCGGGCCAGCCATAGGACTGCAAAAGGGCAAGGGCCGCCGGGCTGAAATGCACGGCCGTCGGGGCGGCAAGCTTACGGAGAAAATGGTCAACCAGGGGTGGGATATCCTCCCGGCGGTCGCGCAGGGGGGGGAAGGTGGAGGGGAATAACACTGAGGCGGTAGAAGAGATCCTCCCGAAAGCGGCCCAGGGTAATTTCCTCCTGGAGATCGCGATTGGTGGCGGCGACAATGCGGACATCCACGGCCTCGCTGGCGTCACTGCCCACCGGCTCTACCACCTTTTCCTGCAGAACCCGCAAGAACTTAACCTGCATCTCCGGCTGGAGCTCGGCAATCTCATCAAGAAAAAGCGTGCCCCCTGTTGCCGACTGAAAACGGCCCTTGCGATCCTTGACCGCACCGGTAAAGGCCCCCTTAACGTGGCCAAAAAGCTCACTTTCAATGAGATTGGCCGGGATCGCGGCGCAATTGACGGCCACAAAGGGCTCAGCATGACGACCGCTGACCTGATGGATGAGGCGGGCCAGGACCTCCTTTCCGGTACCAGACTCCCCGGTAATCAACACCGAGGCCTCTGAACTTGCCACCTTTTTAGCCGTTTCCAGGAGTTCGGCCATGGCGGAGTTGGCAGTGACCATGCCCTCCACCCCGGCCAGGCGGTCAATCTCCCTGGCCTGAGTTCTGGTCCTTTTTTTAAGCTTGCCCATCTCCAGGGCCTTGGCACAGGAGAGGCGCAGGGTATCACGGTCAAAGGGCTTGGTAATAAAGGTAAAGGCCCCCAGGTGCATGGCCTGCACAGCCATTTCAATGGAGCCAAAGGCGGTGATAATAATGACCGGCACCTCGGGCGCTTCTTTTTTAAAATGCTGGAGGAGGTCTATGCCGCTCATGTCGCCGAGCTGGACATCGGAGACCACCAAGGCCGGCTGGTTTCTGGCAAAGGCAGCCAGGCCATCTTTGCCATTGGCAGCCGAAACCACAGCAAATCCGGCCGAA
>JBFFIS010000279.1:0-3768 GCA_041556375.1 Desulfurivibrionaceae bacterium
AACCTGCCCTCTCCTGATCCCCCCTCCCATCAGGTCCAGACTCCTGAGCCGTTCATGGCTCGAGACTTTCCGTTAAAACAATCTACTGCCCACCTGATAGACCAGTGATGAGGCGAGAAAGGCAAAAACGGTGTTGAAGGTCATGGAGAATACGCCCCATTTCCAGCTCCCTGCCTCCTTGATAATACAAGCGACGGTGACGAAACAGGGGGCGTAGAACATGACAAAGATAATCACAGACAGGGCCTTTACGGCATTCCAGCTTTGATCTTTGGCCAAGGTCGTTCCCAGGGAGTCGCTGGCCTCAGGATCGACCTCGCCCAACGAGTACGATGTCCCCAAGGTAGAGATAATGACCTCTTTAGCGGCAAAGCCGCCGACCAGGGCAATATTTGTCCGCCAGTCAAAGCCCGGAAGCCAACTGACTTTCTCCAAGGTCGTGCCGATCCTGCCGGCCACGGAATGACGCAGGGCCGCCCCGGCCTCCTCGCTGGCAACGGCAAGAAGATCTTCCTTAAGGGCAAGGGCTGCAAGGCTTGGTTCACCAGGCCCCGCAAGCTCAGCCAGAAGCCCAGGTGAGGCCTGAGCGCTGATCTGCTGACGCTGGTCTTCAAAGACTTGCCTATCTGACTCGGGCAGACCGGGAAAGGTCATCATGGCCCACAGAAGAATGGAGATCCCGAGGATAACGGTGCCGGCCTTCTTGATATACTGCCAGGTCTTCTCCCAGGTATGGATGAGCAGGCCCTGGAAGGTTGGGAAACGGTAGGGAGGCAGTTCCAGGACAAAGGGGGTGGACTCACCGCGTAAAACCGTAAGCCGCAGCAACTTGGCCGCCACCAGGGCCATAAGCCAGGCCAGCAGGGTAAAGAGGAACATATAGCGCGCCTGATGCTCACTAAAAAAGGCCCCCACCAGTAAGGCCAGAACCGGCAGTTTGGCCCCACAGTTCATAAAAGGCACGGTGAGTAAGGTTGCCATCCTCTCCTTGGGGGAACGCAGGGTGCGCGTGGCCATAACGCCTGGCACGGCGCAGCCGCCGGCAATACCACCGGAAATGATATAGGCCATCACCGAGCTGCCGTGCAGACCGAAGATCCGAAAGATTCGGTCCATCATAAAGGCGACCCGGGCCAGATAACCGCTGTCTTCAAGGATGGCAATGCCGAAAAACATAAACATGATGAGGGGCACAAAACCCAAGACCCCACCTATGCCGTCAATAACCCCGGCAATAAGCATGGATTTAAAATACCCCTCAGGCACATAGGTATCAGCCAGGCCGCTGAGCCAAGAAAAAAAGGTCTCGCACCAGGCCACCGGCAAAGCGGAATAGGTAAAGGTAAAATTATAGAGCCCCAGCAGGATGAGGAGCATTATAACGGGACCGGCAAAGCGATTGGTCAGCACCTTGTCGATGCGGTCCGAGGTGTAAAGCCGGTCCTGATCCATGGTCCGATGGACGACGTTCTGTTTGACAATAGATTTAATAAAGCCGTAGCGATGATCAGCGATCATGGCATCCGGCTCACTGCCCACGGTCTGTTCAAGGTGACGGGAAACCACCTCGACCTTTTCCACAAGCTGGCTTGAGAGCTTGACATCGACGCTGTCACCAATACTCAGATGGCGATCATCCTTTTCCAGATATTTTAATGAAGTCCAGCGGGCCGGATAATCCTTGGTGAGAAAGCCATGCTCTTTAATGATGGCGGTAAGGTCAATCATGGCGGCATCAAGGTCTTCGCCGTAGGAAATCTTGGCCGGTTGCCATTTGCTATGCTCACGGGCATGGGCAATGGCGGTGGCCATCAGCTCGGAAACACCTTGTCCGGAGCGGGCGACAATGGGGCACACCGGCAAGCCGATCAGCTCACTGAGCCGCTCATGATCGATCTCAATGCCCCGCTTTTTAGCGACATCAACCATATTGAGGGCAATCACCATGGGTACCCCCATCTCCATAAACTGGCAGGAGAGATAGAGGTTGCGCTCCAGATTAGCGGCATCGACAATATTAATAATGACCTCGGGTCGCTTGTTGACCAAATAATCCCTGGCCACAACCTCTTCGTCAGAATAGGGAGAAAGGGAATAGATGCCAGGCAAATCAACGAGTCGGCAACTGAGGCCTTCCTTGTTGTAATTCCCCTCCTTGATATCAACAGTCACCCCCGGATAGTTACCGACATGCTGGCGGGAACCGGTGAGGGCATTAAAAAGGGTTGTTTTGCCGGCATTAGGATTGCCAGCCAGGGCAATGGTCAGTTCGCTACTCATCATCTACTTCCACCTCAATAAAATCAGCTTCATTATTGCGAAGACTCAGGGTACCGCCCATGACCCGCAGGGCAACCGGGTCATAGAGCGGGGCACGACCCAGGATCGATATCTCCGTGCCCGGCACCAGACCCATATCACGGATACGCTGACCAAGTTGGCCGCCGACCTTGACTGCGGCGATCACACCCGATTGGTTCTTTGCCATTTCACGTAAAAATATTTTTGCCATTTCCTACCCCTGGGAATCCTCATTTTTCTCATCGCGAAAATCGGCCAGGGGTGGGCATTGCCCTTCACTGCTGTCGCATCCGCAGCCCTTCTTCGCACAACTCGAACAACCTGGCTTCATGAGTTTACGAACAACGTAGATGAAGGCCCCCAGGACAACCGCCCCGGTGAGCAAGATATCGACATTCATTTCATCCCTCCCTGTCTCTGTTGCCTTCCATTGTAACCAGAGCTTGAGAAAATAACGATGCCCCAGATAAATTGCAACATCTTTTTTTGGTTGAGCCAACATTTTTTAGGCAAGACTAACTTTCAGGACAGGTCGTGGTGTTTTTGTTTGACAGGAAAGCCGTGCCTATGCTGATAATAACCAGGTGAATTTTAACGCAGCTTAAAAGGGAGGAACGTCATGTGGGAAGTGGTGGTTGATCCGGACAAATGTATAGGCGCCGAACAATGTGTTGAAAACTGCCCCACCGGGGTCTACGAAATGGAGGATGGTAAAGCCGTACCGGTAAATGCCGACGAATGCATCGGCTGCGGGACATGCATGGAGGTTTGCCCTTCAGGGGCCTGCCTGGTGACGGAGATAGACTAAAAGCCATAGAGACGAGGGCCGGGCCATACCCTCCTCATCTCTATGGCTTAAAGCCCATGAGTGTCGGTCAGGAATAACCCATTTCTGACCGACACTTGCTAAAAAGGCGGGGCTATAGTCACCACGATGCGCATATCGGTGCTGGCCCGGACGCCATGGGGCTCACTGATCTCACTGACCAGGATATCACCACACTGGGCCGGGATACTGCTGTCATTATCCGCCAAAAACTCACCCTCCCCTTCAATAACATGGATGGTGAGTTGGCCGTCAGCCGGGTGGGAGTGCACAGGAAAGACCTGGCCGGCAGCGAGGTTAAAATTCAAGACCCTGAAATAGGGCGAGTCGTGCAACAAGAAACGGCTAAAAGACTTTTCACTAAATTCTCGGGTTTGAGCTAAGGTAATTTTTTTCATGGTCAGTCTCCTGGTTTAAGGTATGAACCAACCATAGCACCTCCATAACCAGCAATCCTTGACCTAGCTACATGTCTTGTCGATTTCCCTTCAATAAAAAAAATCGCCGCTAACAAAAAGGTCTTATGGGTAGTGCCCATGGCCCATATTTACCCCTGCCAAGAGGAACAGTATTTCTTTAACGTTTGCGGTTTGTTGACAAACACGCTTGAGCAGGGCACTCCGTTTTTTTATCGCAGCGGA
>JBFFIS010000280.1:0-3732 GCA_041556375.1 Desulfurivibrionaceae bacterium
ACTCTTTACCCAGACAGTATATGCCAACTGGTGCAAGTCGTGCGGTATCTGCATCGCCCTCTGTCCTAAGAAGGTTTACGACACCAATGATACAGGTGGTCCTGTGGTGGCCCGGCCGGACAATTGTATTGGCTGTCGGATCTGTGAGGTCCATTGTCCTGATTTCGCCATGTCGATCACCGAGCGCTATCCCGACCGCCGGGCCCGCCGCCGGGAAGATTGATGCTGATTGCCTTATTAACCAAGTGCTGGTAGCACGTTATGGATGATAGCTTAGATAGCAATAAAAAATACCTTCTGCAGGGCAATGAGGCCATTGTCGAGGGGGCCTTGGCGGCTGGTTGCCGTTTTTATGCCGGGTATCCCATTACCCCTTCCTCAGAGATTGCCGAGGAGATGAGTCGTAAATTGCCGCAGATCGGCGGCACCTTTATTCAGATGGAGGACGAGCTGGCCTCCATGGGCGCCATTATAGGCGCCTCACTGGCCGGCACCAAGGCCATGACCGCCACCTCCGGGCCAGGATTTTCTCTGATGCAGGAAAATCTTGGCTATGCCTGTATGACAGAGGTGCCTGTTGTGGTGGTCAATGTCATGCGCGGCGGGCCATCCACCGGCATGCCCACTTCGCCGGCCCAGGCTGATGTCATGCAGGCCCGTTGGGGTACCCATGGTGATCATGCCATCATCGTCATGGCGGTGTCTTCGGTGAGTGATTCCTATGAGATTACCGTCCATGCCTTTAACCTCTCCGAGAAGTACCGGGTGCCGGTGATCCTCCTTTCTGATGAGATTGTCGGCCACACCCGCGAGGCCATAACCTTGCCTCCCAATAACCCGGTGGAAATCTTTAACCGCATCACGCCCAGTGTGCCACCGGAATGGTATGAGCCCTATGAGGACAATAGCCGCGGTGTGCCACCCATGGCTGCCATGGGCTCTGGCTATCGCCATCATGTCACCGGTCTTATGCATGACGCCAAAGGCTTTCCCTGTTTTCGTCCTGAAGTGGTCAAGGCCTTTCACAAGCGAATGATCCGTAAGCTGGCCAACGGCGCCAGTGACATCCAGATGACCAAGGGCTATATGCTTGATGACGCTGAAGTGGCCATCATTACCTTCGGGGCCGTGTCCCGTTCGGCTGTCCGGGCCGTGAAGATGGCCAGGGCCCGCGGCATTAAGGCCGGCTTTCTGCAGCTTGTCACCCTTTTTCCCTTTCCCAAGATGGCGGTGGACACCGTGCTCCGTAAGTGCCGGGCCGTTCTGGTGCCGGAGATGAACATGGGCCAGATTGTCCGCGAGGTACGGGCCGTAAACCAGACAGCGACCTTGAAGCAGCTCAACCGTTTTGATGGCCTGCTCATTACCCCTGATCAAATTTTTGAAAAATTATTAAATATGTAGGTTGGCGAGGATGAACCATGGTTGAACACGCTGCAAAGGTCCGTCACGATTTTTTACGCCACGATATGCAGTTTCCCCACGTCTGGTGCCCGGGCTGTGGTCTGGGCATCGTCTTGGGGTCGCTGATCCGGGCCACATCCAGTCTGGATATTCCCCAGGATGATCTCGTCTTGGCTTCGGGGATCGGTTGTACGGGCAGGATGCCGGCCTATGTTGATTTTAATACCCTGCATACTACCCATGGCCGGGCCCTGACCTTTGCCACCGGCATCAAGCTCGCCAATCCCGAACTTACCGTGCTCACCGTCATGGGTGATGGTGATGCCACGGCCATTGGCGGCAATCACTTTATTCATGCTGCCCGGCGTAATCTCAATATCACCGCCATTATCGTTAATAACCAGATTTACGGCATGACCGGCGGCCAATATTCACCCACCACCCCTTATGGCGCCAAGGCAACCACTGCCGTCTACGGCAATATCGAGCATGCCTTTTCTATTGCTGAGCTGGCGGTGACGGCGGGAGCCTCCTATGTTGCCAGAGGTACAGTGCACCATGTGCCCCAGCTTGATAAGTTGATTAAGCAGGGCATTGAGAAAAAGGGTTTTGCTGTTATCGAGATTATTTCAAACTGCCATACCTATTACGGTCGCCAGAATAATCTGGCTGATCCGGTGGCCAACCAGCTATGGATGAAGGACAATGCCGTCAGCGTCACCAAGGCTTCCAAGATGACTGATGAGGAAATGGCAGGCAAGTTCAGCATCGGTGTCCTTGCCAATGTTAAGAAACCTTTTTACTCCGAGGAATATCGCAAGATCAGGGCTCGGGCCGGCGATGAGGTCTTTCCGGTTGAAGAGGACGCCGCAGGTCTGTGTGAGCCGGATCGGGATGACGAGTATTAACGATATGCCAGCAGGGAAGGATTGAAAATATGGAAAAGGATAGATATGAGATACGGTTTGGCGGTTCCGGCGGCCAAGGGGTAATTACCGCTGCCGTCATCATGGCTGAGGCGGCCGGTGTCTATGATGGCTTCCATGTCTGCCAGACCCAGAGTTACGGCCCTCAGTCCCGGGGCGGCAACTCCAAGGCCGAGCTGATTATCAGCCGCAAGGAGATAGATTATCCCAAGGTCATCAAGATGGATTGCCTGCTGGCCATGAATCAGGCCGCCCTGGATGATTATTTCTACGATTTTGAACCTAACGGCCTGTTGGTGGTGGATTCCACCTTTGTTGAACAGACCCCGACCAGCCGGGCCATTTCCCTGCCCTTCACTGCCATGGCACGGGAGCTCGGCAAGGAGATTGTCGCCAATATCGTTGCCATCGGCGCCGTGGCCAAGTTATGCGGCAAGGTCTCTCTGGATAGTGTCGAAAAGGCGGTTCTGGCCAGGGTGCCGGAAAAGTTTCGCGACCTCAACCACCAGGCGCTGCTTGCCGGCATCAAGGCCGCTGAAGAGGTTGATCTCGATAAGTTGCCTAGTTCCATTCCCCTTGAAGACGTCTATGGCGATGCCACCGGCTAGTTTCTGTGGTTACATTTCAGCATCAGACCAGTTAGGGATCAGGCTTATTGGCTGGCCACTGCCCAGTTTGACTCTGTCCAGCATGGTCAGGTTGTTTTGGCTGATCATGCCTCGTAAGGTCTTGACGTAGGTCTTCCCCTTCTCCGAGTATTTCTCCAGTCCTGCTGCCAGGACATAGCCATCCAAGGCTTCACCTCTGCTCCGTAAGTCACTGCGCAGCATCCTGAACTGTACATAGGCCTTGTTGGTGTTGAGATTCTTGGCAAAGGCAGCCATGGAGTCGAGGGGGGTGGCAAAGTCAGCGATTCGATAGTCCCCTAATTCTTCATGACGTTGCTCGGCAGGCTTGAGGCCACTCCCCCAGCGCCACTGGCCGAAAAGGGCATTGCCCTCCATGGCAAAACGTGATGTGGCGTAGGCACTTTCATAGGCGGCTTGGCCAAGGGCCATGGAGGTGGGAATAATATCCACCCGGCGTTGCAGGGTGGTAAGATGATGGGCTGTCAAGGGGCCACGGTATGCCGGGTTTAACACCTTGTATTCGACCGCCAGTTCACGCAGCCATTTGGATTCAGCGGTGGTGAGAGTGTTGTTTGCCTTTTTTTCAATAAGAGCATGGAGTCGGTGGCGGTCCTCAGTGATTATCTCATTAACCCGGAGGATGAGGGGCAGCATGGTTCGGTAAAAAAGGGATTTTTTAAAGGCGACCGTCTCGTTCTCCGACCATGTATTAATGATATTGGCCAGATAGATGCGGGGCACGTCGACATGGCCTGCCTCGAGGTTGGCCATGG
>JBFFIS010000281.1:0-3711 GCA_041556375.1 Desulfurivibrionaceae bacterium
GCCTGATCAACCTCCGGTTTCCATTCGATAACAGTCTTGCGGTTAATCTCGGCCCTCTGGACATCGTTGTTTCGGGGGACAAAATGGATCATCTTGGTGCCCAATTTAGCGGCAAATTTTTCGATCATCTCGGCCTCATTGTCCACAGCACGGGAGTTACAGATCAGCCCCCCCAACCGGACAGAACCAGAGGCCGCGAACTTGACGATACCCTTACTGATGTTATTGGCGGCATACATGGCCATCATCTCGCCGGAGACAACGATGTAAATCTCTTCCGCCTTGCCATCACGGATGGGCATGGCGAATCCACCGCAGACAACGTCGCCGAGAACATCATAAAAGGCGTAGTCCAGGCCTTCGCTTTCCTCGTAGGCGCCGAGGGACTCCAGCATGTTAATCGAGGTGATGATCCCGCGGCCGGCGCAACCAACTCCTGGCTCAGGACCACCAGACTCAACACACCAGGTGCCGCCGTAGCCCTCTTTGCGGATATCCTCGAGCTCGACGTCCTCACCCTCCTCACGCAGGGTATCGAGGACCGACTTCTGAGCCAAGCCACCGAGCAACAGACGGGTCGAGTCCGCCTTGGGGTCGCAGCCGACGACCATGACCTTCCGTCCTAATTCGACTAAGCCGGCCACAGTGTTCTGGGTGGTGGTTGACTTGCCGATACCGCCTTTGCCGTAAATCGCTACTTTTCTCATGACTAATGTCTCCTTGAGTAGAATGAGGAGGCTGCTCTCTCTCGTTATCACAGCCATTATTATTTCTTCCGGGCCTCTTGGTCCTAAAGAGGGAGGTCCCTTGCTTCCGTCTTGTACATCCCGGATAGTTTCAAGGGCTGTGCCATGGGGAGATATTTTTTTTGTTTCCTTTGCTGGCAAGGGTTTACAGAGAAAAAGCACGTCGATAAGCTGTTGAAGGGGCAGCAGCCATTTGGTGGCCTTGCAGACATTTTGGGAGAAAGGTGACAAAAGTGTAGAGCTGTTTGTCACCTGGTGGAAAAGAGAAAATGCGGCGATGAAGGGCGAGCAGGACAAAGACCTCTTGGGCAGAGGTGGTGGTCGTAATTTTGCATTCAAACAAAACAGCTTCAGCGAAAAACAATCAGAATAAACCCGCTCCCTTCCTTAAGAGGTCATTGCCATGTCTCAGCCCTCCCTTGCCTATAATAAGCTTAAATTTGCCCAGCAGATGTTTCAACGTGCTCCCCACGATCTTGAAGGTGAGCCGCTGGATGCCGTTTGCCGTCGGGCCGAGGATGAATGTGCTCTCCAGGAGAAAATATTGGCCAGCAAGGAGGGCAGAAGGGCAGTGGTGGCAGAAAAAAAGATCCAAGAGGCCATTGCTGGTATTGCCAGGCGTTATGAATCGCCACAGGCTTTTATGGCTGACCTGATGACAAATGGCCTGGACGTACCCGCCATGACCAGCGCCCTTGAGGTGGATTTTACCGTGGAGGCCGCTCTGGCCCTGGTCGTAAACGGCGTGGAGCCACCCTCGGAGGTCGAGGTGGATGCGGTATGGCAGGGCGCTCATCGCGAGGCCAAAGAACAGCGGGTCATGCGCCATATCCTTATAACTATTAATGATCAGTTTCCGGAAAACAGCCGGGAGGCAGCCCTGGCCAGGATCAGCATGATCCGCGCCCAGGCCCAGGTTTCGACTGCCGACTTCGGTGCCTTGGCCCAGCGTTACTCCGAGTGCCCTTCGGCCTTGCAGGGCGGTCGCCTGGGGCCGGTTGCCCGAGGCGGTCTTTTCGCCGACCAGGAGGATACTCTCTGCGCCATGAAGGAGGGAGAGGTCAGTGAAGTTGTCGAGACCACCCTGGGCTTTCATGTCCTGCTCTGCGAGAAGGTGGTTGCGGCTGAGGCAGGCGATAAAAAGCAGGATCTTGCCAAGATCCGCCTAGGCCTGCTGCGCAAGGCCAGGCGGAAGGCGGTGCAGACCTGGCTTGCCAACCTCTAACTGAAAAAAATGACAAAATTGTAGCCAATCTGGCCTTGTGTCTACAAAAAGGTATGCTTTTGTACCGAAAATAGCCCGAAAATGGCGTGTTTACGACATGGCACGCTTGTTGCTCAACCTATGGGGGTAATGCTGGCAATCATGGCAAGGAGAGAGGCCGCAGGATTTCCTGCACAGCCGGCAAGCGAGAGGTTGAACATGGATTACACCGACAAAAAAGCGCTGCCAGCCACCATAATCCCGGCAGCGCCCCCTTTGGAAACCCTGAAAATTCAGGCCCTGTCAGAGGTCTGCAAGCTCATTGGCGAGGCCGTCCACCTGGATACCACCCTGGGCCGCGTGCTGCAGGTGCTACACGACATCCTGCGGATGGAGCGGGCCTCCCTGGTGCTGGTCGATGCCAAGCGAAAACGTTTAAGTATCAAGGCCTCCTACGGCCTCACTGTTGAGGAGGAGCGTCGCGGTATCTACGGCTTGTCCGAGGGGGTCTGTGGTCAGATCTTTCAGACCGGTTCGCCCTGCGTGGTCCCCGATATCAACAGTGAGCCCCTCTTTTTAAACCGCACCGGGGCCCGGAGCACTATTAGCAAGGAGCGCCTGTCTTTTATCGGTGTGCCCCTCTTTGTCGAGGGCCGGCCGGCCGGGGTGCTTACCGTTGATTGTCTCTTCGGGCCAGAGGTCGCCTTTGAGGAGGATGTCAGCTTTCTCAATGTGCTGGCCACCCTGATCAGCCAGTTTCTCGTCCTCCATCGGGCCATCGCCCAGAAGGAAGAGCGTTTGGTGGAGGAGAATAAGACCCTGAAGGCCGAGCTCCATGGCCGCTTTAACCGCCATTACATCATCGGTCAGTCCCACGCCATGCAGGAGGTGTTCTGGACCATTGAGAAGGTGGCGCCCAGCCGGGCCACGGCCCTGCTTTTGGGTGAATCGGGAACCGGTAAGGAGCTGGTGGCCCGGGCCATCCATGAGGCCAGCCCCAGAAAGGGGGGGGCTTTTATTAAGGTCAACTGCGCCGCCCTGCCGGAAAACCTCCTGGAGAGCGAGCTCCTCGGCCATGAGAAGGGGGCCTTCACCGGGGCCAGCAGCGCCAAGCCGGGTCGTTTTGAGCTGGCCCATGGCGGCACCATCTTTCTTGACGAGATCGGCGAGATGCCCCTTCTCCTTCAGGCCAAGCTCCTGCGCGTTATCCAGGAGAGCCAGTTTGAACGGATCGGCGGTACCAGGACCATTACGGTGGATGTGCGGATCATCGCCGCCACCAATGTCGACCTGCAGGACTCGGTGGATCGCGGTCTTTTTCGCAATGATCTCTTCTATCGCCTCAACGTGGTGCCGGTCAATCTCCCTCCCCTGCGGGAGAGGCGGGACGATGTGCCGCTGCTCATTGACCATTTCCTGCGCTCAAGCAACGAGCGGAACGATAAGGAGGTTGTCCTGGCCCATGATGCCCTTGATTTTTTGGTGGCCTACTCCTGGCCCGGCAATGTCCGTGAACTCCAGAACCTCATTGAGCGCCTGGTTATCCTGGCCGATGATCCGGTAATCAGGCCCGTTGATCTCCACGAGCATATGGGCCGGGTCCCCGGTCTCAACAGATCGCCTGACCGGGTCGAGCCTGTGCCTGCCGGCTCGCCGTCATCGTTTCCTCGGCCCTTGTCCCCCAGTTCGTTGCGCGATATGGAGCGCCAGGAGATTGAAGCGGCCCTGCGTCGCAACGGTTGGGTTCAGGCCCGGGCTGCC
>JBFFIS010000282.1:0-3685 GCA_041556375.1 Desulfurivibrionaceae bacterium
ACACAGAAATTACCTGAACTTACTGTTTAGGCACGCTACAAAAAAGCCTTAACTCAAGCACTTAGACACTAATAACCATTACTGAAGATTATTACAAGCGGCACCACGGTGTCATTTTATAAAGAATTAAAAAACTAGGTATGGAGGTGAACATTATGTATGGACGATGGAACGATTTAAACCAGATGTTTGGCGCTATGGACCTTCTCCGCAACAGAATGAGCCGCGTCAACCGGCTGTTTTCCGACCTGGATCGCTCGTGGGGCGTGAGCAGCTCCTGGCCGGCGGCAAATAACTGGCCGCGCACCAACCTCTACGATAGCGACAATCAACTCCAGCTTCTTGCTACCCTCCCAGGTCTTGCCAAGGAAGAAATCAATATCAAGATTCAGGGCAATTATCTGGAAATCAGCGGTACCCGCAAGGCCAAGACGCCGGAAGGGTATGCCGCCCACCGCCTGGAAAGAGGGGGCGAAACCTTTTTCTCCCGGAGCTACACCCTGCCCGTTGATATCGACATCGACAAGGTTGATGCCAAATTAAAAGACGGCATTCTCACCCTGACTATGCCCAAGGCTGAGAGCACCAAAGCCAAAAAGATCACCATCAGCTAACAGAGTGGAGAAGCAACTAATATATAAGGAGAAATCCCATGAGCGACAAAATGGAAATTATGAACCGTGAGGAACAAACCCCGGCAGCCAGCCAGGCAGCCACCGTCACCCCCACTGTCGACATCTACGAAAACGATGACGAGATCCTGCTCTATGCCGATATGCCGGGTGTTGCCAAAGACGCCATAGCCATCAACCTTGAAAACGGCCGCCTCACCATAAACGGTCACCGCACCGTGAGCGCCGAGGGACAGGTCCAGTTTGAAGAGTTCGGCGATGTCGAGTACGAACGCGCCTTCTCCGTGCCCCAGGGTATCGACATCAACAAGGTTAAGGCCGTGATGAATAACGGTGTGCTCAGCCTCCATCTTCCTAAGTCGGAGGCGGTCAAACCGCGGCAGATTGAGGTCCAGGCCGGCTAACCACCCGCATTTAAGCTCAGATCCCACAAGGGGAGATCTTCTTCGGAAGATCTCCCCTTTCTTTTTTGGCAAAGCAACGCCTTTATTTTGACAATGAGACCGCCTCTTTACTATGCTTTTCATAGGGACATTTCTTTTCTACCAACCTTTTTCGAGGCCGAAGAATACCCATGGAACTCTTTCACCTTGCCGATGATCTCAACCCCCTGAACATAGTCCACATCCATGAACCTTCGGTCCACCTGCAGGCCATTGTCGTGATCGACAATGTCGCCTGCGGCCCCTCCATCGGCGGGGTGCGCATGGCTCCGGACGTCAGTGTCGATGAGGCCTATCGCCTGGCCCGGGCCATGACCATGAAAAATTCGGCCGCTGGCCTGACCCATGGCGGCGGTAAAGCGGTGATCTTCGCCGACCCCAAGATGGCGCCGGCGGCCAAGGAAAAATTAATCCGCGCCTTTGCCTGCGCCATCAAGGATCTCCAGGACTATATTCCCGGCCCGGACATGGGTACAGACGAGCTCTGCATGGCCTGGATGAAGGATGAGATCGGCCGCGCCGTCGGCCTGCCCCGAGAAATCGGCGGCATCCCCCTTGATGAGATCGGCGCCACCGGTTACGGCCTCAGCCATTGTGTTGACGTCGCCCTGCAGTTCTGCGATTTCGAGCTGGCCGGGGCCCGCCTGGTGGTCCAGGGTTTTGGCTCAGTGGGCAAAAACGTCGCCCGCTTCCTGGTGGACAAGGGCGCCATACTGGTAGGTGTGGCTGATTCCAGCGGTGCCGTCTTTGCCGATAACGGTCTTGATATCGACCGTCTCCTGGCCCTCAAAACCGAGGGCAAAGGTGTCAGCGACTATGACGGGGCTGCCTGCTTTGCCAAGGAAGAGGTCATCGCCTTTGCCTGCGACATCTTTATCCCGGCGGCCCGCCCCGATGTCATCCACCTTGACAATGTCGATAGACTGCAGGCCAAACTGGTGGTCTCCGGGGCCAATATCCCTTTCACCGATGAGGTGGCGGCGATCCTCCACAGGCGCGGTGTCCTGGTTATCCCCGACTACATCGCCAATGCCGGCGGCGTTATCTGCGCAGCAGTGGAATATCATGGCGGCAGCCAACTCACGGCCTTTCAGGAGATCGCCGAAAAAATAAAGTGTAATACCACGGCAGTGCTGGAGGCCATGCAGGAGAAAAACATCCTGCCGCGCCAGGCCGCCGACGACCTGGCCGCCTGCCGCCTGCGGCGGGCCATGGCCACCAGACGCTGGAATCTTTTCTAGGCAGGAGGCGGTGAATGTATCGTATTCGCATGCATGGCAGAGGCGGGCAGGGCATGAAGACTGCCAGCCGCATTCTGGGCACGGCCTTGTTCATGGAAGGCTTCGAGGTCCAGGATGCGCCGCGCTATGGCGCCGAGCGCCGCGGCGCCCCCATGTTTGCCTACGTCCGGGCCGACCGCCGCGCCATCAACGAGAGGGGTATTATTGTCCGCCCCGGCCTGGTGGTCGTCAGTGATGACAGCTTGATTCCCCTGGCCGCGGCCGGGGTGTTAAGCGGTCTGACGCCTGACACCCCTCTTGCCGTGTGCTCAAACCGCGACGCCTCCTTCTACCAACAACGCTACGACCTCAAATGTCGGGTCATCGTCTTTGCCCTGCCAGCCACCAAAAGCAGCCGTGCGCCCTTAAGCAGCTGTTGTGCCGCCGCCGCAGCCACATTGTTGGGAGTTATCTCGGCGGACAATCTCTGCCGGGCCATAGGCCATGAGCTCGCCAACCTGCCGACCAGCCTGATCACCGAGAACCAGGAGGCCGCTCGCAGCCTTTACGACCAGCTCACCACGGTCAAGGGCATTGTCCACACCGACAGCCAGGACGAAATCGGCAGGCCCCAATGGCTCGATCTGCCTCTGGAGGCCGCCAGCATCGCAGCACCGGTCATCCATGCGCCAGCCACCAGTGAGAAGATGAACACCGGCGTCTGGCGCACCCTGCGGCCTGAGGTAAACCTCGAGCACTGCATCGCCTGCGGCCTGTGCAGCACCTACTGCCCTGACGGCGCCATCACCCTCACAGACGACGGCAAACCGCAGATTGACTATGACCACTGCAAAGGCTGCCTGATCTGCCTGGCCCAATGCCCGGCCACGGCCATCAGCGCCCGGCCCGAGCAGCAGACAGAGCCCCAGGAGGAAGAGTCATGAGCCGCACCCTTCTCACCGGCAACAGCGCCGCAGCCTGGGGGGCCAGACTGGCCCAGATCGACTATCTGCCCGCCTTTCCCATCACCCCCCAGACCGAGATCATCGAGACCATCAGTGCCTGGATCGACCAGGGCGACATGGCTTGCCGGATGGTGACCATGGACTCCGAGCATTCGATGATCACCGCTGCCGGTGCCGCTGCAGCCACCGGGGTGCGGACCTTCACTGCCACCTCCAGCCAGGGCCTGCTCTATGGCATGGAGATGCTCTATGCCGTGGCTGGCTGGCGGGTGCCCCTGGTGCTGGTCAATGTCTCCCGGGCCCTGGCCGCCCCCATCACCCTGGAGCCGGACCATAACGATGTCCTGGCCGCCCGCGACACCGGTTTTTTACAGATCCACTGCGCCACCTGTCAGGAAGTGGTGGACACCATACTCCTGGCCTAC
>JBFFIS010000283.1:0-3640 GCA_041556375.1 Desulfurivibrionaceae bacterium
AATGAGCCGTTCCTTATTTCCTTTTCCGACTACCCTAACCATTCCGGCCCCAAAATCAACCTGCTCGAGGTTAAGATTTACAATTTCCGCCACCCGCATGCCGGTGGAGTAGAGCAACTCCAACAGGGCCGTATCGCGCCGCTGGAACTGGTCCTTTCCCCCTGGCTCCTCCAGGAGGCTGAAAACCTCGTCAACGCTCAAAAACACCGGGATATGCCTGCCGAGCTTGGGCATGGAGACAGAGGCCGTCGGATCAACAGCAAGGACGCCCTGGCGGAGGAGATAGCGAAAAAAACTGCGCAGGGCGGAGATTTTCCGGGCCACAGAGTTGGCCTTATTCTTGCCATTTAAGTGATAGACCCAGGCCCTGATGTCCTTGGCATCAAGCTCAGCAAAGTCCTTGGTATTGCCAAAAGCGCTGAACTCGAGAATATCACGCTGATAATTATCAACGGTATGGCTGGAGTAGCCTTTTTCCACGGTAAGCCAGGAGAGGAAAAGGCCAAGATAATCACTACTGTTTTTCTGCATCAAAAGTCATTCTCCCAAGTACAATGGTTGACACCTACCACAGCCATGATTTTTTTTAAACCGTTGCCAGCCACCTCGTATTCATTTATCATGGCACTCTTTGTCCAGCAACCCATGAGAAGACAACCTATGGCCAGAAAAACCTTTGAAGATGCCCTGGAAAAGCTTGATGAGATCACCCACGATCTTGAGAGCGGCGACCTCAGCCTTGAGGCCAGCCTGAAAAAATTTGAGGAGGGAATTAAGCTTGCCCAGTTTTGCAACAGCAAGCTTGATGAATGCCAGCAAAAGGTCTCCCTTCTCCTTGAAAAAAACGGCGCTCTCACCGAAACCCCCTTTGACGTCAGCAATAATGGATCTTAAGGCTTACCTCCAAGATAAACGCCTCATCGTTGAACAGGGCCTCCAGGATGTCATGCTCAGGCCGGAGGGACTGCTCGCCGAGCATATCAAGGCCATGTCCTACTCCCTCTTTGCCGGTGGCAAACGGGTGCGGCCCATCCTCTGCATTGCCGCTGCCGAAAGCCTGGGGGCCGACCTCAGCAGCCTGATGCCCGTGGCCGCCAGCCTGGAGTTTATCCACACCTACTCCCTGATCCATGACGACCTGCCCGCCATGGACAACGATGACCTCAGGCGCGGCAAACCGACCAATCATATTGTTCATGGCGAGGCCCAGGCCATTCTGGCCGGCGACGGCCTGCTGACCATGGCCTTTGAACTTTTAAGCAGCCCTGACCTCGGCACTCTTCTCGGCACTAGAAAACAGGTTCGCCTCATCAATATCCTGGCCACGTCTTCCGGCCCCCAGGGCATGGTGGGTGGCCAGGCCATTGATATTGCCTCAGAGGGGCAAGATATCCCCTTTGAGACCCTGCGCTATCTGCATAGCTGCAAAACCGGGGCCTTGATCACGGCAGCCGTCCAGATGGGGGCAGTGATCGGCAATGCCAACGACGAACAATTCCAGGCCTTTACCACCTATGGCCGCAATATCGGTCTTGCCTTCCAGATCGTCGATGATTTGTTAAATGTCGAGGGCACCACCGAACAGCTCGGTAAAAAGGCCGGCTCTGACGCTGAGCTCGAAAAGGCAACCTACCCCGCCTTTTTCGGCCTTGAAGCAACTAAAGAGAAGGCCCAGGGCGCCGTTGCTGCCGCCATAAGCGCCCTGGAACCCTTCGACACCAAGGCTGATCCCCTCCGGGAGATCGCCAACTATATATATTATCGTAAACGATAGGCTTTTGAGGCCCCTGATTTGACCATGTCTTACGCGCTCTTAGAACAAATTGATTCCCCCGAAGATCTTCGCAAGCTTGCCCACAGCGATATCACCCTGCTTGCCGAGGAAATTCGTACTAAAATTATTGAGACGATTTCCCATACCGGTGGCCACCTGGCTCCCTGTCTCGGCGTTGTCGAGCTCACCCTGGCCCTGCATTACGTCTTTAACACCCCGGAAGACAAACTCATCTGGGATGTGGGTCATCAGGCTTATGCCCACAAGCTTATCACCGGCCGCCGTGATCAGTTCGATACCCTGCGCAAATATAAAGGCATTAGCGGCTTCCCCAAACGGGAAGAGAGTCCTTATGATGCCTTTGATACCGGCCATAGTTCCACCTCCATCTCTGCCAGCCTGGGAATCAGCCTGGCAAAATTTCTCAAAGGTGACACCGCCAAGGCCATAGCCGTAATCGGTGACGGCTCCATGACCGGCGGGATGGCCTTTGAGGCCTTAAACCAGGCCGGCCATTTGGGTAAAGATCTTATCGTCATCCTTAATGACAATGAGATGTCCATCTCCCCTAATGTAGGCGCCCTTTCCAGCTTTCTAAGCCGCAAACTCTCTGGCAAGGCCATGGTCCGCCTCAAAAAGGATATGGAGACTTTCCTGAAAGGATTCCCCGCTGTTGGCGATAATATCCTCCAGGTCCTCAAGAAAAGCGAGGAGAGCTTCAAGAGTTTTTTCACCCCGGGCATGCTCTTTGAGGCCCTGAAATTCGAGTACATAGGTCCCATTAACGGCCACGACATAGACGGTCTCATCGAAACCCTGGAAAACGTCCGCGACCTTCATGACGGCCCGGTTCTGATCCATGTCCTCACCACCAAAGGTAAGGGTTATGCCCCGGCTGAAAAAAACCCCGGCTCCTATCATGGCGTCGGCCCCTTTGACAAGACCTCAGGTAAGGCCCTGCCCACCAACCCCATGCCGATATCCTACACCCAGATCTTCGGCGACACCCTGGTGGAGATCGCCGATAAGGACCCGAGGGTGGCAGCGATCACTGCGGCCATGCCGGCCGGCACCGGCCTTACCAGGTTTGCCAATCTTTTCCCGGAGCGCTTCTTTGACGTCGGCATTGCCGAGCAACACGCCGTGACCTTTGCCGCCGGTCTTGCCACCGAGGGCATCCTGCCGGTGGTCGCTATTTACTCGACCTTTTTCCAACGGGCCCTCGACCAGATCATCCACGATGTCTGCCTCCCCAATCTGCCGGTGACCTTTGCCATTGATCGCGGCGGCGTGGTGGGGGATGACGGCCCTACCCACCATGGCGTCTTTGACCTCAGCTTTTTCCGTTTTATTCCGAATATGGTCCTTATGGCCCCCAAGGATGAGGCCGAGCTCCAGAATATGCTCTACACCTCCATCTTTCTGCCCGGCCCCTCTGCAGTCCGCTATTGCCGGGGCAATGGTGAAGGCGTACCCCTGCACAGCGAACTGACCAAAATCCCTTACGGAAAGGGCGAACTCCTGCGCGAAGGCAGTGACATTCTACTGCTGCCCATCGGCAACAGGGTCTACCCGGCCCTGGCAGCGGCAGAGGGCCTTGAGAAACTGGGGATCAGTGCGGCGGTGATCAATCCCCGCTTCGTCACCCCCCTTGATGGCGACCTCATCTGTGAGTGGGCCCAGAAAACCGGCAGGGTCATAACCATTGAGGATAATGTCAAAAAAGGCGGCTTCGGCAGTGCCGTTCTCGAGCTCTTTGCCCGCCGCAACCACCACGAGATCAAAACCACCCTGCTCGGCTTTGCCGATAAATTTATTGAACATGGCCCCCAGGAAACTCTCTGGCATCTTGGCAAGATCGATACC
>JBFFIS010000284.1:0-3629 GCA_041556375.1 Desulfurivibrionaceae bacterium
CGCCCCAATTTATAGAGGGCTGTGCCCTGGTTGTACAGGGCCAAGGCGTCAGTCGGGCTTTCGGACACCGCCTGGCTGAACGACTCCAGGGCCTGTTCATAGTTGCCGGCCCCGTAGGCCTCAGTGCCCTGGCGCAGCAGAGTGTTAAGGCTGGCGGCCAGAGCCGGGGCCGGCTGACCGAGAGCGCCAGCAAGACAGAGGGCAAGAGCGCAAAAAGGTAAGACTCTGAGGCTTATCGGTAGAGATTTTTCAGCTGCTGATTGGAACATCATTTTCGCGCCATCTCCTTGGCCTGCCTGGTCTGCAGCGTCATCTCCATCACTAACAACAGCAGGGCCGCAGCCAGGAAATATTGAAACTTCTCGTCAAAATTTTCAATGGTTTCTTCGGCCAGCTGCCGTTTTTCATCGCCGGCAATAAGGTCAAGATAGACCTGGCCCAGGTCGATGGTGCCGGTGGCCACCGGCAGGTAGCGCCCCCCCGGCGTGGCCAGGGCAATTTTCTCCAGGGTGTGGGCATCGAGCCTGGAGAAGACCTCTTTGCCCTCATAGGTGAGATGACGGCGCCGGCCCTGCTCGTCGATAATGGGGATGGGCTGGCCCTGGCCGGGATCACCGAGACCGATAACAATGAGGCGGACACCCTCGTCGCCCACGGCCTCGGCGGCGTTGATCGGAAAGGACTCATGGTCCTCGCCGTCGGTGATCAAGATAATATCCTTGTAGGCCTTGACCTGGTTGTCAAAGACTTGGCGCTGCACGAGGCGCAGGGTGTCGCCGATATTGGTGCCGCCGGTCACCTCCATATCGGTGCTCACCCGCTCGAGCATCTGGCGGAAAAAGCCGTAATCCAGGGTCAGGGGGCAGCGGACCTTGGCGGAGCCGGCAAAGGCCACCAGGCTGACCCGGTCGCCCTGCAAGCGTTCGACGCAATCCCTAATGGCCAGCTTGGCCCGCTCCAGGCGATTGGGAGAGAGGTCCTCGGCCAGCATGGAGCGCGATACATCGAGGACAAAGACCACGTCGCGGCCCTGTCTCTGGACCTTGGTGGGTTTCTGCTCCCAGGCCGGCCGGGCCAGGGCAATGATGATCAGGCCTAAGGCCACAAAGACAGAGGTGGTCTGGATGATCCGGATCGCCAGGCGGCCCGGCCGCCGAGTTCCAGCGTTGCTGGCAAAGGCGGCCATTTTTTTGCTGGTCCGCTTGCCATGGATGACAAGCAGGGCTGCCAGCAGGGGCAGGCCCCAGAGCAGCAGCAGATAGGTGCTGGCCAGAAGCTGCAGCTTCATGGCAGCACCGCCAAGATGGTCCACTCCAGACTCAAGGCTAGGGCCAGCAGGGCCAAAGCGCTGAGGATAAAGGTGGAGAAGTGTTCCTTGTAATCCATATAGCGGATCGATTCGATCTCGCTTTTTTCCAAACGGTCGATGGTCTCATAGATCTCGGCCAGGGCCTTACCGTCTTCGGCCAGCCAGAAGCGGCCCCCTGTCTCTTCGGCCAGGGCGGTGAGGGTGTTGACATCGACATCAGGGCCCTGGGCCAGGGAGAAGAAGGAGCTTTTTTTTGCCTCGCCAATGCCGATGGCGTAGATCTTTATGCCCCACTCCTTGGCTAGGGCAGCGGCCTGCAGGGGGTTATGCTGACCGGCATTATGGACACCATCGGTCAGGAGGATAATGATCTTGCTCTTGATCTCATAGCCGTCTTTGCCCTTGCTCTCTTCACCGGCGGCCTTGAGGCGGGCGGCGGCCAGGGCCAGGCCGTCGCCAATGGCCGTGCCGTCCTCGTGGCGTTCGCTACGGCTCACCAGGCGCAGTTGTTTTACAAAGCCCTCCACGGCGCCATGGGCCAGGGTCAGGGGGCAGACGGTCTCGGCGAAGCGGGCAAAGGCCACCATGCCCACCAGGTCATTGGGCCGGCCGCCAAGCTCTTTACCGTTGCCGAGGACGAAGTCGTGGAAGGCCAGCTTCACCGCCTCCAGGCGGTTCATGCGGCGGCCCTGAAAGACAAAGGCCTCACCCATGCTCGATGAGCGGTCGACAACGATCTCAATGGCAATTCCATGGCTGATCTGTTCGATCTTTTCAATGCCCTGCTGGGGCCGGGCCAGACCGGTGATGAGCAGGGTCAGGGCCAGCAGGCGTAGGACAAAGGGCAGCTGACTGAGGCCTTGGCGCAGGGAGCGGCCGGCCCGGGCCGCCTCGCTGAGATCTGAGAATGCCAGGCCCGGCCGGCGCCGTTCCTGGGAAAAGCGGCGCAGCACCAGCAGGGGCAGGATGAGCAGGGCCCAGAAGGCCCAAGGGCTGGCAAAGGTCATGGTTGCTTCATTATGCTATGGGCCATCCTCCGGATGGCGGCAGTTATTGTCACCAGCGGCCACATGTCTTGTCGTCCGGTGAGGCCAGGGGGCAGGCACTCAGGGCTGCCTTGATCTGCTGGTGGGCTGTTTCCACCTCGTCGGGGCCCGGGTCGATATTGCTGAACTTAACCAGGTCGCATTGCTTGAGCACAGCGAGGAATGTCTGGCGGCTGTCCTCGGGGATCTCTGCACAGGCGGCAATGGCCGAACTATACTCGTCGTAGGTTTGCTCCAGGCAGCGGAGCTCAAAGCGGCTATCCAGGTAGCAGCGCATGATGAAGGCCAGCCTCTCCATATGCTGGCGGGGCGGCAGTTCGCTAATAAGGGTCATTTCGGCCAGGGCCCTCTCCTGGGGGGGCAGGGGTTTGGGGCCTTTGTTTTTTACTCTGATAAAGCCCCAGATGGCCAGGGCCAGGAGCGCCAGGGTGCCAGTTGCTACGGCCACAGGTAGAGCTCGTGATGGGGCCGGGGTCTGGGGGGGCAGAATGTCGCTCAAGTCCTCACTGCTGGTTTCGATATTCAGGATAATAAACTCGGGACGGGGCAGGATGAGTTCGGTGGTCATACTGCCTTGGCGGCCGCGAATGAGCAGCTCCGGCAGCTGGTAGGGCCCTGGGTTGTAAGGCTCAATAAACCATTGCCGCTCATGCTCCAGGCCCTGCCTTGTCCGGCGGCTGATAGCCTCGGTCTGGTCCAGGAGGGTGAAGTCGCCGAAGGCGGCAGCGTTGAGGCTGGGCAGGGTCACCGTCATCTCCTCCGGGGCCACAACGGTCAGGGTGCAGAGGAGCTGATCGGCGGCTGTAGGCTGGGCCTGGCCGTTGTCATCGACAAGCAGGGTGTCGCCGCTGATCAGCAGGTGAGCCTTAAGATCGCCTTCGCTGCTCTGCAGGTCGACAAGGACGGCAGCGAAGGCCGGACTGGCCACCAGCAGGAGCAGGCTCAGAAGACAGATGCGCAGTCCAGCCATCAATGCATCCTCCGGCGTTCCCGGGCCCGAAAGAAGCGGACCAGGTCGACAACGTAATCATCATCGGTGACCAGGGGGATGTGGTCGATGGCCTGTTTTTTGAAAAACTGGGCCAGGTTCTGGCGCCGTGCCGCTGACAAAAGCTGATACTGGCGGCGCACCTTTTTGTTGGAGGTGTCGACGACCTGCACCTGGCCGCTTTCGTTGTCTGTCAAGCGCACCAAGCCGGCCTTGGGCAGTTTGAGCTCGGCCGGGTCGGTGATGGAAATGGCAATAACATCATGGCGTTTGGCTGTGGCGCGCA
>JBFFIS010000285.1:0-3618 GCA_041556375.1 Desulfurivibrionaceae bacterium
GAAAGTAGTCAAGAAAAAAGCGCCGGCCAAGAAGATCTCAACAGAAGAAGACTCCTACCTCTAATTTTCATAATTAGAGAATATAGCCATAAAAAAAGGCTTTCTGCTCAAACAAGCAGAAAGCCTTTTTTTATGGCTATCACATTATTACAGTGCTGACTTAGGGCGTTGTCGTTTGTGCGACAATGGCCTCAACCATGGCAGGAATGGTGTAAGTCTCTGGCTGGATATCAACCCTGAGACCATACTCGACGACAGTCTTAGCCGTAATCGGACCGATGGCGGCAATCGAGACTCCAGCCAGTAGTTCCGCCAGCTCGTTATTATCACGACAGGCCATCATAGCGACAAAATTATGGACAGTGGAGGAGCTGGTGAAGGTAACCATGTCGACCTCGCCGGCCTCGATTTCTTTACGCAACTCTTGGCCCTCGGCTACAGGAGGAAGATTCTGATAGACCGGGGCAATAGTCACCTCGGCACCCGCTGCTGCCAGACCATCCTCAAGAACCTTCCGGGCCTCAAGGGCGCGGGGGACCAGGACATGAGCCCCTGACACACCGGCAGCCACCAAGGCCTCAACAAGACCTTCGCCAGTAAACTTTTCAGGCAGAAGATCTGCTCGCAAACCATACTCCAAAAGACAGTCAGCCGTGACCCGCCCCACGGCAGCGATCCGGCAGCCATGAATTTTCCTGGAATCAAAACCCTTGTCCTGGAGCCGACGGAAAAAAGAGTGGATAGCATTGATGGAAGTAAAAACAAGCCAGTCAAAATCCTCCAGCTTGTCGATAGCCGCATCCGCCTCCTGCCATGAATCTGGAGGCTGAATAGAGATGGTGGCGTGTTCGAGACAACTTGCACCGTTTTCTTCAAGCAGGGAAACAAGCTCACTTGCCTGTTCCCTGGTCCTGGTAACAACAATTCTTTTGCCGAAAAGGGGCCGGGCCTCATACCAGTTGAGAGAATCGCGATAGCGGACCACGTCTCCAACAATGGTAAGAGCCGGCGGCTTAATGCCCTTCTCTTTAACAATGTCGGCAATATCTTCCAGGGTCCCGACCACAGATTGCTGATACGGCATCGATGCCCAGCGAACAATAGCGACTGGCGTCTTAGGATCACGGCCATTTTTAATGAGGTTGGCAGTGATTGAGGGCAGATTCTTGATCCCCATATAAAAGACCAGGGTGCCGACACCGGTGGAGATCTTATCCCAGGCGACACGGCTCTCCGTTCTGTTGGGATCCTCATGACCGGTAATAAAGGCCACTGATGAGGTGTAGTTCCGATGGGTAATGGGCACTCCGGCAAAGGTCGCTGCTGCTGAAGCTGAAGTAACACCAGGGACTGCCTCAAAATCGAGACCGGCCTTAACCAGCTCTTCCAGCTCTTCGCCGCCACGCCCGAAAATAAAGGGGTCGCCGCCCTTTAGCCGCACTACAAGTTTGCCAGACCTGACCCGGTCCACCAGCATCTGGTTAATCTCTTCCTGGGTATGGGTGTGTTTTACGCCGCCCTTTTTACCAGCATAGATAAACTCGGCATCCTTGGGAACATAGTCCAGGAGTTTTTTGCCAGCCAGATAGTCATAGATAATGACCTCAGCTTTTGTGAGGATTTCCCGGCCGCGGACAGTAATCAAGCCAGGGTCACCCGGCCCGGCACCGATGAGGTATGCCTTTCCTTTTTTTTCAGTTTTTGTTGTCACGATTATATATTGAGTAGATTTTTCTTAAGTTTGCAAAGGCTGAAACCGTGCTTGACTCGTTACGCCTTTTGCCTGGTAATACAATCAACGAGTGCCGCTGCCAACAGCGGGATCATAAGTTCATGATGACCGATGAAATTATAGCCTCTGCCCCCGCTTGCCGTGGGACGATTGACAACATTGGTCATGGTCCGGTAATGGCGGATAAAATCGAAATTTGCCGTGGTGAAGGCATTCACCGTAAAGCCAAGATTACGGCTTACAGTGAGGGCCTTGAGGAACACCTCCGGCAGGAGCACGGCAGAACCAATATTAAGATATGCCCCGTCTTCAAGCCCGGAGACAAGACGACAGAATATCTTAAAGTCGTGATGACTTGTCTGGCCGATATCAGCCCCGGAGGCCGAGGGGTGGATATGAACAATATCAGTGCCCAAGGCCACATGCACTGTAACCGGGACACCGAGGCGATGGGCTGAGGCCAGCAGGCTCATGTGGTTAAAGGGAAATTCCTTTTCAGTAAGGTATTTCCCCATGGCCTGCCCCAAGCCAAGATCATCAGCGGCACCTTGAGCAATGGCCGCATTAACCACCTCGCCGGTCTCCTGGGCAGCGCCGAACTCACCGGCCCCTAGAACCTGGCCGACATCCTCGGAGGTACGGCCGACCATGGCTATTTCCGTATCATGGATAATACCGGCACCGTTTAGGGCAAGTGCCGTAATCACCCCTTTTTCCATAAGGTCGATGATGATGGGATTAAGGCCAACCTTGATAACATGGGCGCCCATACCGCAGATCACCGTTTTTTTTCTTTGGTGACACAGGGCCAGAGCATCAATAAGTTCCGGAAAATCAACACCGGCAAACTGTTGAGGCAAGCTGCGGATAAACTCTGTCAGACTGGCTCCTGCAGGCAGGGGCCGGGCAAAATTATCCACGGTGACCTTGCTGAAACGGTCATGAACAGAATAGGTATTCAGCTCGTCGAAATGAAGGGGCTCAGGGTAGCTCATGCCAGACATCCAAACATCTTCTCATCAACCAGCTGGCAGATCATATGCTCAATCCAGAGATGGGTCTCTTGGATGTGGGGGGTATGGTCAGAAGGCACATCCAGGAGAAGATCGACATTGCCTCGTATCTTGCCGCCATTGCAGCCAGTCAGTGCCACGGTTTTCATGCCAATCTTCTTGGCCTCGGCAAAGGCGGCAATGACATTTGCCGAATTGCCGCTGGTGGAGATACCAAAGGCAATATCCTCCTTCTTACCCAAGGCGCAGAGTTGCTTGGCAAAGATGTCATCATAGGAGAAATCATTACCGACACTGGTAAGGATAGAGGTGTCCGTGGTCAGGGCCAGAGCGGGTAAGGGTCGTCTATCGATAAGAAAGCGGTTGACGAACTCAGCAGCGACATGCTGGGCATCAGCGGCGCTGCCGCCGTTGCCAAAAAGAAGCAGTTTACCGCCGCTGTCGAAACAGTCGACGACCCACTGTACAGCCGTGACCAAATCTTCAGTAGAGTTGGCGGCAAAATTCTCCTGAGCGGCCAGGGAGCCGGCCAGGCTATCTTTTATAATTGTCTGCATATTCATTTTGGGGCCAAGGAGCTTAAGATAAACGGCATATTTTGCGAACCGTTCAACATAAAACAGCGCGCTCCCTTTGTCAACGCGGGAATAACACGGCAGGCACGGCGAAGAAATTGTCCCCAAACAGGGGCCATTAGCTTTGACAGGGTATATATTCCGAGGTAGATTTACCTAGTTTTGAGTTGTGTGTACCATTTTACCTTTGTCACCAATTTGATGTACCCTACTGGAGAGAACCATGAAAAAGATTCTTCTTGAAGAAAGCGAGATGCCGACCCAATGGTATAATGTCATGCCAGATATCCCAAACGGC
>JBFFIS010000286.1:0-3605 GCA_041556375.1 Desulfurivibrionaceae bacterium
CCGAGTTCATCTAAAAAAATTTGGTTGGTCATTGCCAAGATAACAATGACCAACCAAAAAGAGTGTTAACAAAGGACTAGAAGCCTTTAAACGGATTCGGTCCGAGCTCGAGGATCTCCTCAACAAACTCTTCGATGACCTCAGGTACCTTATTGTAGTCAGAAATAGCTACCTGACGAACGCCACAACGCTCGGGCTCAAGACCCAAGGTGCTCAGGGTATCACCGATATTCTGCATACGCTTATCAGCAATCTCAGAACCCTTAACAAAATGGCACTGATAATCATCACCGTGGGCACAACCAAGAAGAAGCGCACCGTCCATACCAGCAGACAGAGCATCTTTGATCCAGGCCATATTCACCGAACCGAGACAACGAACGGGAATTACACGGATAAGGTTGTTGACATAGTGGCCACGAGCCGCGGCCATATCCAGTGCTGGGTAGGCATCGTTCTCACAGGCAAAGACGATGATACGAAGCTGATCATCTTCATCTTCAGGAACTTCAACGGCCTTAACCATGGAACCGATAAGGTCGATATTGTAGTTCTTGAAACCGATGATACGCTCAGGACACGCACCCATACAGGTACCACAACGACGACAACGTGTTGGGTTAGGCTGCGGGGTCCCTTTCTCGTCATCATCAAGGGCACCGAAAGGACAATCCTCAGTACAGCGTTTACACTGAGTACATCTCTGCATGAAGAACTCTGGATAGGTTGCATCACCGGAACGAGGATGAACAGCAACACCACGATCGGCACTGACCATGGCCTGGATGGCCTTAAGGGCGGCACCGGTGGCATCATCAATGGTCTCTTCCATGTTCATAGCCTTTCTTACACCACCACAGGTGTAGATACCTGTACGGCGGGTTTCGTAAGGAAAGCAGATGAAGTGAGAGTCGGCGTAACCATCAAAGAGATCAAGATCAAGGAATCCATTACCCTGACGATAGGCCATGTTGATGGTAGGGGCATCAGCGGTGGTAGGACGCATACCAGCGGCAAGAACAACGAGATCAACATCAATCTCAAGATCTTCACCAAGAAGAGTATCCTTAGCTTTAACTGTGCCGCCTTCGACACCGGTAACGGTGGCTTTGGTCAGGAAAATGCCGTCATCCTGCTGAACACCTTTGTAGAACAGCTCCATGTGACCAGGGGTACGCATGTGCTGATACAAGATGTAAGCTTTGGCATCAGCATTGTTCTCACGAACATACTTGGCCTGCTTCAGAGCAACCATGGAGGTAACTGAGTTGGCATACGGAAAATCCATATCATGCTCTTCAGCACCGGGGCTCATAATAAAGGCCACGGAGTTAACGCCGGCAAGCTTGCCTTCCTTAACCATTCTCTCAAACTCGGCATTGGTAACAACCTTGTCGTTGGAACCATGACCGAGATGCTCATACTCAGAGACATCCGCAGGAACCCAACCAGTGGCCAGAATGACGGAACCAAACTTAGTAGCCTCTGGGTTTTGTTCCATATAGTTCTTAAGTCCGGCATTGGGATCTTCCATCTCACCCTTGGAGATGAGATCTTGCTCGTCAACTCCAACCTTAACAGGAGCATCCCACTCAGAGGAGGCGCCAGCAGGCTTGAAGGTTACGGAGAAATCACCAGGAGCACCACCGATACGAGCTACTTCAGCACCGGTCTTAACAGTAATATTGGCGTTCCCCTCAACCTCGGCGATCATAGCGCCGATGGTGGGTTCTTCCAGATCGGCAAAAGGTGCCTTGGTGGGGAACATCTTGGTCCAACCAAGGGCCTTACCGCCCAGTTGATCAGCCTTCTCAACGAGGGTCACATTGTAGCCAGCCTTGGCAGCCTCAGTGGCTGCGGTAAGCCCAGCAATACCACCACCCATAACAAGGATATCCATGTTAGTGGTCTCAAGCTGGAAGGGCTCAGGAAGCGCAGTTTTTTGGGCCTGAGTAACGGCCATACGGAGGATATCGCCAGCTGCCTGGGTGGTAAACTCCTTGACAGTGGCTTCGTCACGCTCTTCGGAAGGCTTCTGGGCAGACCAGACGGCACCCTCACGGATATTACCGCGAGATACAGACACCTGATCACCAAAGTTGAACTCTTCCTGCATAACACGCATGGAGCAGGCACAGATGGCAACTGAATTAACACCACCATCAATATCAGCCTGAATCATTGCCCGGCCAGACTCCTGACAGAGGGCCTCGTGGGTCTTGATTTCAGCGCTCACTTCACCAGCTGCTTCATTCATCATGTCCATATCAAGGGCATCACCAATTCCACAACCTGTACATAAATAAGTAGCTATAGTATTTGACATTGTTCTTCCTCCTAGCGTCCAGCCTGAATGGCTTTCATTGCGGCCGCAGTGGCACTCTGGGCACTGGTTACAACATCAGCTGCCTTCTTAGCACAACCACAGGAAATCTGACCAGCTTCAGGGTTATTAACGATAAAACCTGAGGAGTCGAGATCAAGTCCGAGTTCAGCAGCCTGGGCCTTAGCAGCAGGCTCCATACCGGTAGCAAGTACACAGAGATCAACCTTCTGGCTAACCTTCTCACCGGTAACAGCATTCTCAGCAACCATAGTGACGCCACCATCATCATCAGCAACGATGTCAGCCACCTTGCCTTTGATGAAATGAACGTTGTCGTCAGCCATGATCTTCTCGCGGAACTTCTCATATTTACCAGGAGTACGCAGATCAATGTAGAATACATAGATAGGTGCTTCAGGGTAACGCTCGCGGATATAGGTAATCTGCTTCATGGTAGCCATACAGCAGATGTAAGAACAATACTCAAGATGATTCTCATCACGAGAACCAGCACACTGAACAAAACCAAAGCTCTCAGGCTCTTTACCATCACCAGGACGAACAATCTGTCCACCGGTAGGACCGGAAGGTGCAGCAAGACGCTCCATCTGCATATTGGTGATGATCGCATCGGAGGAGTCTGGCTTCAGGTTAGTGAGCTTGCTGACATCATAAGGAACCCAACCGGTAGCCCAAACGATAGAATCTACATTAACAGTAAACTCCTCATCGGCCATTTCTGTATCAATGGCGTTGTACTTACAGGCACCTTTAATGGCCTCAAGGGTATCTGCACTGCAGGCATCCTTATTGAGGACATACTTGGCAGGGAAAGCCATGTCATGGGGACGACTGATAGCCTTGGCCTTATTCATGCCAAAGTTAAAGTCATTGTCACACTCATCAGCACAAACGTCAGCACAATCACCACAACAGGTGCAGTTATTGTTGACGTAGCGTGGAGCAGTTACGCAGGTAACTTCAAAATTACCAGCAGAACCGGAAATACTCTTCACGGTAGTCATGTTGTACATGCGAACTTTGCGATTTGCGCGGATTCTCTTAAACTGAATCTCCAAACCACAAGACGGGGGGCAAAGCTTAGGGAAGTACTGATTGAGCTGAGATACACGACCGCCCATAAAAGCGTTCTTCTCTACCAGGAATACATCCTTTCCTACCTCTGCGGCTTCCAGGGCTGCAGTAAGACCGCTGATACCGCCACCAACGACCAGCACTGCGCCAGAACTAGAATCTGTCATGCCACTCCTCCATTAAG
>JBFFIS010000287.1:0-3605 GCA_041556375.1 Desulfurivibrionaceae bacterium
CCGACGACCTGATCAACGGCGGCCTGCAGTTTACCAATGCCAGCACAACCAACACCTGTGGCTGCGGTCAGAGCTTCAGCCTGGCCGGCTTCCCCAAGGTTGATGGCGGCCAGTGCCATAACTGAGGATGGTTAAGCTCTGGCAGGCAAGACCGTTTATCTTCCCCGGCCTTAGAGAGGGGACGGGGCAGTCGTTTGTCTGGCTTGTCGTAGGCGTTGTTGCCTTGCCGGAAGCGTCTCTGCGCTGAAATTTGGCCAAGGTTGCCGGGCAAAAAAAATCCCCCCAGTGCTGCATGGGTTCTGACTCGTTCCGCTCAAAGGCAGAGGGGGCAGGCTGATGCAGCTCCAGGGAGATCTTTTGTTTACAGGGGCGAGAGCGGGATTCATCGTTGGCGATGCTTCCGCCTCACTGCCAAGGGCGGCTCCTTGCAAAAGTGCAGCGTCGTGCGCTGAGTGGTCTAGTTAATGACCCCACTTTTTGTTCATGTATCTAAACGACGAAACAGGGCAAAAACAATTCATGTTGAACCGCCTTTGCCCTGTCGTCTGATCTCTTTTTAGCCGGCTACTCTTTTTTCTTGCGCCGCATACCGGCCAGACCGGCCAAGCCCGCGCCCATAAGCATCATGCTGGCCGGTTCCGGTACGGCGTTATGTTGCAGGTCATCCACGGCAAAGAAGTCGCCGGTGATTGTCATATATTTAATGTCTTGCAGTCCACCCCTGTCAATAACGTTATAGACATTGGCACCAGCCGTAACCGTATAGCTTTCCAGTAGGTTCCAGGCATTGTCAAAGACGCTGAATATTTCTGGACCGCCGGCGCTATCGGCGACACCGATACCGACTTTGCTGGCCAAATAGTTGAATTCAACCTGGATGGTGCCGTCCCATCCCATTGCTGCGTCAGTACCACGTTCGCCGCCCACACCTGTACCGATATAGTTTGGTGCACTTTGGCTACCGCTATAGCGGCCAAAAAATCCCAGGCCCTCCGTTTCGGTGATGGAAGCGATACCCATGGACACATAGTCGGTGGCATTTATTGCGGTACCGGTGGCCTTGTCATCAAAATCGATCAGTGTGCCGAATGTTGGGCTCAGCGTTGGGCTGGGGCTACCTACGATGAGTGCCGCATTCACCGGTTGAGCGTGCATCGCCAGTGCTATGCCACCTAATAGGCCCCAAAAAGCAATTTTTGACTTTTTCATTCTTTTCCTCCATGTTCATTAATGTTCGAAATTCCTGAGAAGCGCCCTTGTACATACGGTTTAAGGGAATAGCAATTTTTATGCCTGGAGGGTTTTGGTGGGTCTTTTTGGAAAATCTCGTAAAATCAACTGGTTGGCTTCTGGTGGTGCTGGGCTCAAGGGCAGGTTTTTTGGGAGAATTCCGGGAAAAAGAATTTTTTTCTTTTTGCCGGACATGGTGCTGCGAGTCAGATGCACGAACCATTTGCCACATCTTGTTACCGGGAAAATCCTCAAAACGGGAAAGCTCCAAGAGCTGAAAATAGTTATTTTTTGCAAAGCAAAATTTTTTACGCCTCTCTTTGCTTGATTGCCGGTTGCATATTCTTTTTTTCTGGCCGATCATACTTTTTAAAATATTTATTTGTGGGGTGGAGGATCATGTCATGCCTATGTTGAAGCCCGATTATAGCAACAGTATCGTCAACCTCGTCGCCTCGATAACAAAGGGTCTGGGAGGCGAGCCCCATGGCTATCAGCCCCTTGACGGTTTTGGCAGCATGGGCTGGGCGCAGCATCCCCTCGTCTTACTCATCGTTGATGGCCTGGGGGATCTTTTCTTAGAGGGCTATCCTGAAAGTTTTCTCTGGGGCCACCGGCAGGGGCAGTTGACCTCGGTCTTCCCGCCCACCACGGCCACGGCGATTACCAGCTTTTTTACCGGGGTGGCGCCCCAGCAGCATGCCATCACCGGCTGGCATACCTATTTTAAGGAGCTGGGGGCGGTGGCCACGATTCTGCCCTTTATACCGCGCTACCGGGGCGGCTGTTTTTCCGAGGCCGGTATCTCGCCGGCTCAGCTTGTCGGCCATGGTTCCCTGCTTGATCGCCTGCCGGTGCCCTGTGAAACCGTCCTGCCCGCCTATCTGGCCGATTCCGATTACAGCCGGATGTTGTCCGGCCGGGCCGGGCGCCACGGTTATGAAAGTCTTGAAGAGATGTTTGCTACCATTGCCGCTCTGGTTGCCGACGGCAAGCCTGGTTTTATCATGGCCTATTGGCCGGAGCTCGACAGCCTGGCCCATAGCCATGGCATGGCTAGCCCTGAGGTGGACAGCCTTTTTCGCGACTTCGATGCTGCTTGCCGCCATTCTCTGGACTCTATCGCCCAGCAGGGGGGCACGGTTATCGTCACTGCCGACCATGGCCTCATCGATACCGTGGAAAGCGACCTCATCAGCCTGGAAGACCATCCCCGCCTGGCTGCCATGCTGACCCTGCCCCTTTGCGGCGAGCCGCGCTGCGCCTCGTGTTATGTGCGTTCCGATTGCCGTCAGGAGTTTGAAGACTATATTGCCGAGCACCTCAGTGCTGTCTGCGAGCTGAGAACGGCCAGGGAGCTCATCGATCAGGGCTATTTCGGTGCGGGACCGGTCTCGCCGCGCCTCAGGGAGCGCCTTGGTGAATATGTTCTGCTGATGAAGGGCAATGCCCTTATCAAAGACCGCCTTATCACCGAAAAAAGGTTTGCCCAGAGAGGCGTCCACGGCGGTCTCTCTGCCCAGGAACTCTATGTGCCGCTCATTGTGGTCGACGCAGTCAGCCGTTGATATTACGGGAAAGGGCCTGGCCAGTGAACTTTTTGCCGTTCCGGGCCTCTTATCCCCTATACTTAAGTGTCAGCTCTCTCTATCCCATCATCTAGCCCAGGAGAAAAAAGAAGCCATGATTTCCCGAAGCCTTGTGATATTTCTTGTTGCCCTTGTTGTCGGAGGCTGTGCCTCGAAGCCCCAGTGGAATTGCGAGATGCCATACGAACCGGCGGCCGAGCCCCAGGTCGGTGATATCCTCCATCTGCCCACCGGCCATTATGTCAGTGCGGCCCAGATGTTGGCCAATACCAGTCACGATCCTCTGGTTTATGTCGGGGAACTCCATGACAATCCGGCCTCCCACCGCCTGCAGCTTGAAGTTTTGCAGGCCATGGTCAGCCGCTCGCCGGGGAAGGTTTCTCTGGGAATGGAGATGTTCACCACCAAGCAGCAGGATGTTCTGGATCGCTGGGTGGCAGGTGAACTCACGGAGAAGGAGTTTCTCAAGGACAGCCGCTGGTTCACCGAGGGCTGGAATTTTGATTTCGCCTATTACCGCGATCTTCTTGTTTTCTGTAAGGACAAAGGTGTGCCGGTGGTCGGCCTCAATGTTGACAAGGAGTTGGCCAAGGAGGTCAGCAAGGCAACCTTTGCGGAGATGACGCCGGAGGATCGCGCCCAGCTGCCGGACATGGATATGACCGACCCCTATCAGCGCGCCATGATCGAGGCCATGATTGCCGGCCATGCCGGCGGCAGCAAGATGGTGGACAGCTTCCACCGCCGCCAGACCCTCTGGGATGAGACCATGGCCCAATCGGTGGC
>JBFFIS010000288.1:0-3603 GCA_041556375.1 Desulfurivibrionaceae bacterium
CCTCTGCCCTGGCTGCGGCGGATATCATTATCTTTGCCCCAGGGAGTCTGTATACCTCGATTATCCCTATCCTCCATGTCCCGGGTATTGCCGAGGCGGTGCGGGCCAATAGGCAGGCCCTGAAAATCCTGGTTGCCAATCTCTGGGTTCAGAAGGGCGAGACGGATCTTATCTGGAACGATATGCGCCGCCGTTTTCACGTCTCCGACATGATTAAGGCCTATGACCGCAATATTCCCGGCGGCATTAAGGGCCTTTTTGCCCAGCTGCTGCTCCTTGGTCTTCGCGATATCCCCGGCTCCATCCTCCAGAGTTATGCGGTGGAGTCGAAAATGCCCATCTTCCTCGACCGCGGCCAGGTCTGGCAGCTTGGCCTGATGCCGGTGGAGGCCAAGATCTTTTCCGAGGCAGACCTCCAGCGCCGCCGGGTGCAGCATGATCCAGCCGCCTTGGCCCAGGCCGTCAAGGTCATCTGGAGTGTGCGCGAGCACGCCGAGCGGGGCGATATCTCGACCGGAACAGCCTCTGTTAGCCCGCCCTCCCTCATTTGCGAGGAGAGGCAGACCCCGGATCAGCGCATCCGCAGATTCGAGAAGCTTTTACAGATGCCCATGGTGGGCTCGGTGCGCAGTGCCCTGCTCGATATTTTCTGGCGCCATTGGGATATCCGTCATGATCATCTTGCCAATATTCGCGGCGTCGAACTGGTCAGCCCGGACGATTGGGACCGCTGCCAGCAATGGGACAGGGTCTACTCCTTTTTTGATCCCCAGGATGGTGTGATCAGAATCCGCGAGGATGTCTTCCATGACCAGCGCAGGCAGGAGCTGGCCTTACTTGTCGCCCTCGGCCAATCCTTGCTGGGTAACTACGCCAAGAGCAAGGAGATCCACACTGTCGAGGATGAGGGCTATGGCGTCGGTAAGATCTATCGCCTCCATCTCCATGAGGAAGCAGAGCGCGCCAGTTTCTTCAGCGCCAGCGAACTGGCAGAATATCTGCGTCTGGTCAGAATTAAGCAGGCCGACCATGATCCCCTGCTCTATACCCGGTTGGTTAACGGCATCGAGGGTTTTACCCCCCCCGGTATGCTTATGGGCCTCATCTATGCCTGGTACATTGATAATCGTCTGGCCGCCCATATTGAGTATAAGATGGCCATCACCCGCATCCCCGGTGCCAACCTTGTTCCGGAGCAGATGAAGATGCTCGACAGGCGCCGGGAGATGATTCGTTTTTTGCGCAAGGTGGTCTTCCGCCACGATGCCCCTCGTTATGAGCAGTAAATCCATCCTCGACGCTCTTGCCGGCGGCGAATGTGTCGATCCGGATGGTGACGTTCAACTTCTCGTTGAGCTATCCTGTCTGGACGAGGAGCTGTGCCGCTCCCTGCAGGAGGCCGTGCGCCATCTCCCCTGTCAGGTGGAGTGGCAGGCCGCAGGCCCTGCCTTTACCCTCTATGTTCTTGGCGACTACGACGCTGATCAGGATGAGCTCTTGGCCGTGTTGGCCCGTTTTGTCGATGGCCAGGAAGGCCAACTCCGTCTCATTGAGACCCGGCTGGTTCAGGGCGCCCAGGCCTCTCTGGCCCGCCATGGTTTTCGTTTTGTCAGTGATGCCCCCCAGGGCCCCAAGGATATTGTCCTGGCCCCTGGCAGCCACGCCTTTGGCTCCGGCAACCATCCCTCCACCAATCTGGTGGTGGAACTTCTTGAGGAGGAGGCCGCTCTTGCTGCCTCTGTGCTTGATGTCGGTTGTGGCACCGGGGTCCTCGCCATTATAGCGGCTCGTCTCGGCGCCCGGCGGGTGGTGGGGGTTGATATCGATCGCGACTCGGTACGGGTTGCGGCGGAAAATGCCCGGGCCAATGACCTGACAGAGCACCTTGCCTTCACCACCTCCCCTCTGCCAGAAATAGAAGGGGCCTTTGGCCTCATTCTTGCCAACCTGACAGCCTCGGTCCTTTACCGGCTGATGGCAGCCATTACCAGCAAGGCCGCGCCTGGCTGCCGCCTGATAATCTCCGGTTTGCAGGGGCGGCAGGGGGATGAGGCGGCAGAGTTGGCCGCCAGCTACGGTTGGCGCTTAGAGAAGAGGCGTGCCCTGGGCAAGTGGCAGGCTCGGCTTTGTGTCAGGCGGTGATCGAGGGGAGGCTGCATTGGTGGTAAGCATACCAAGAGTAGCCTTGATGCTTGCCCCCTAAACTCCCCGGTTCTGTCCCGGCCAGAGTAGGGTGTGGAGCTGGAGCTGGAGGCGGATAGGCAGACGCTCAGCCAGGACCCAGGAGGCCAAGTCGGCCGGGTCAAGATCCTGTGCTACTGCCGAAAAGAGAATCTGCGGCTTATCACTGTCCTCGCTACTGGCAGGACAGAGCCTGTTTCCCTTGAGAAAATCAAGGGCCCACTGATAATCATCGTGGGATCGCAGGACGAATTTCAGCTCATCCTTACTGCTCAGCCGTTCCAGGTTGGCAAGATGATTGCTCTCGGCCATGCCGCTTCCCGGACATTTGATATCCATGATAATGACAACAGCGTCCGGCACCTTGCTGAGCTCAAGGCTGCCATTGGTTTCCAGCAAGACGGTGCGGCCATCGGCAATGAGGGCCGTCATCAGGCCATAGACATTTTCCTGCAGCAGCGGTTCGCCGCCGGTGATTTCCACTAGGTCTATCTGTTCTTGGCGGACATAGCTGACGATGTCGGCAATGGCCATCTGCCGGCCAGCTTCCTCGTAGGTGTATTTGGCATCGCAGTAGCTGCAGCGCAGGTTGCAGCCGGCCAGCCTGATGAAAACACAGGGGTAGCCTGCGTAGGAAGACTCCCCCTGGATTGAGTAGAAAAGCTCGCTGACGAGTAGGCTGTCGTTAGTCTTCACGGTAGATGACAGCGCTTGTCGGGGTCTCGCCGACCAGGACGGAGTACAGTCTGTAGCGCTCGTGACTGAGCTCTTCTTTCATCGATTCGAAGATATACACAGCAAGGTTTTCCGACGATGGATTCTTGTCGAGAAAACTTGGGTGCTCGTTGAGGTTACGATGGTCTAATTCCTTCATGACCCGGGCCGCGGCATTTTTGACGGTGCGGAAATCGATGCCCATTCCCAGCTCGTCAAGTTCGGTGGCGCGTACCGTAACCTCGACATGCCAGTTGTGGCCATGGGGCATTTCACAGTTGCCAGGGTAGTCCCGTAAATGGTGGCCGGCAGAAAAATGGGTCTGGATAAAAATATCAAACATTTTGATCTCCAATATTTATGTTAATTGTTGAGAACTCTTTCATAAGAAGTTAGAACGGGAAGGAAGAAAAATAAAGGGGTGTTCGTCCGAGAAAAATATCTTACCTTCTGACATAAACGCCCCATTCTACCGGAAAGTATCTGGAAGCAAAAGAGCTAAATTATTTCAGGTTATACCCCACAGGAGAGAAAAATGGCATTTATTGCGCCGTTTCGGGCCGTCCGTTTTAACACCGACAAGATAGAAAAGATGGAGGATGTTGTTTCTCCTCCTTACGATGTTATTGATCCTGAGACCCAGGCAGCTCTGGAGGCCAAGAATCAGTATAATATGATTAAACTTGACCTTACTAAATTTGGCGGCAC
>JBFFIS010000289.1:0-3597 GCA_041556375.1 Desulfurivibrionaceae bacterium
AATGATTTCCGGTGATGGGCCTGGATGAGAATGTCGGTGTCGATAAAGCCATAGGATAAAAACTTGGCCAGGATGATGCCGATGGTGCTTTTGCCGGCACCAGGCATGCCGATTAATGTCAGGTTTGATTTCATGGGGCTTTATTGTCAAGGGTAGATGTTTTTTGTCTAGTTTACAGGAACGGCAGCAACAAAGCCAAGAGAAGACATGGCGGCAGCAGGCCGTGGGGGTGGCGTTACGCAACAAAGTGACTGGCCTGGTAATTTTCTTGCTCTCGTCACTCTAGTTTTGCACTATAATCAGACGAGGCCTCATGATACAGGGCCTAGCGTCCTGTCGCCTTATTTTGCTGATATTTGTCGTTCATCCACCTGGTGGGTCGGTTGCCTGCGGCCTGGAATTTTCATCTGCTGGTTGATTCCATGAACACAATGCGTAAAACCAAGATTGTCTGCACCATTGGTCCCCGGACCGAATCCTACGAAATGCTCAAGACCATGGCCTTGAAGGGCATGAATATCGCCCGCCTCAATATGTCCCATGGCGACCACCACTGGCATGCTCAGGTGATTCACCACCTCAAGCGCTTGAATCGCAAGGAAAAGAGGGCCGTGGCAATTCTCCTGGATACCAAGGGCCCGGAGATCCGGACCGGCGATGTCAGCCCTGACATTGTTCTCAAACCCGGTGATACCTTGATCTTTACCGTGCGCAAGGCCGCAATTCTTGAGCCCCGGTGTGTCGAGGTCAGTTACGATGGATTTATTGATGATGTCTCGGTGGGTGATATCATTCTTGTCGACGGCGGCATGCTTCGCCTCGAGGTTATGAGCAAGACCGCCTCTGATATCTTCTGCCAGAGCCTTGACGAGGGTCTGCTTAGTTCCCGCCGTCATCTCAATATCCGTGGTAAATCAGCCCATCTGCCGTCGATCACTGAAAAAGATTGGGATGATATTAATTTTGGCATTGAGCATGGTATTGATTTCATTGCCCTTTCCTTTGTTAAAAAGGCCTCGGCCATTATCAAGCTGCAGGAATATCTGCGCCAAAGGAAGGCCAAGATTGATGTCATCGCCAAGATTGAGAGCGCTGAGGCCATTCCCCATTTAGCCGAAATCATTGCCGCCGCCGGCGGGGTGATGATTGCCCGGGGCGATCTTGGCGCCGAGCTGCCCTTTGAGGAGGTTCCCCATCTCCAGGAAGAGATTGTCCGGCGCTGTCGGCAGGCGGTCAAGCCGGTCATCGTTGCCACCCACATGTTGGAATCGATGATCATCAACCCGACGCCAACCAGGGCCGAGGTTACCGATATTACCCAGGCGGTCCTCCAAGGTGCCGATTGCACCATGCTGTCTGGGGAGACAACCACCGGCAAATATCCGGAAAAGGCCCTTGAGGTTATGGATCAGGTGGCCCGGCGCACTGAGCAGCGCCAGAAGCTCGATACCAAGGTGCGGGTGGAGGCATCAAGTTCGTCTAAATATGAGATCAGCCGCTCGGCGGCCATTCTGAATAATAACCTGCAGGCCAAGGCCACCATGGTCTTCACCCGGCGGGGCCTGATGGCGGTACTGCTGTCGCGCTGCCGGCCAAGCGAGCCGATTTATGCCTTTACCAACACCAGCCATGTCAGACGGAGATTGGCAATCCATTGGGGGGTCCAGGCCTTTATCGTTAAATTCTCCCAGTCGCCGGAAACGACGATTGCCCGGGCCATCAAACTGTTAACCGAAAGAAATATTATTGCCCCTGGGGACCGGGTCATCGTGGTCTCTGATATCTTGGCGGGCGGCAAGTTCGTCGAAACAGTGCAGGTCAGGATTATTTAGACTGGTGCCAGGGGTTGCCTCAAGCGTGGTCAGGGTTCTCTGTCGGCGCCTTCTTCGTCATCGGATAGCCGATTAAATAGGTGATTTTCCAAAAAGGGATACCGGCCGGCTCCAGGCCCACCTCCCAGTGATAACTGGCAGCTCCCGGCACGTCGTCGGCCATATCTTTCAGCTCTGTCGGCGTATAGGTCCGTAAACACGAGATAATGCCATCAAAGGTCACGGCCAAGGGGATGACCGGCAGGATGTATGTCCAAAATAAGCGGCCCAGGCGAAATGGCCGGATGAGCGGCGTGGTGAACAGGACAATGAATGGCGAAAAGAGCATCATTCCAATATTGACAAGGCTTCGATGGGTATACTCAAAGACGCCGATCTCTTGCCTATTTTTTACGGCATCGCCGATGATAGCCCGGGCTGTTTTGGGGGGGAAATGGTGAAACGAGGTAAAGAGGGTGCGAAACCCTGTCAAGCTGTCCGGGACATTGGTCGCATCAACAGGCTGGCGGTGGTATTTCAACCTGTTGGGATATTTTTCCTCTAGGTGGACACAGGCGTGACGGTTCGGGTAGATGTCGGTGAGGCAGAGCTCGGGGCCGTCCTCATTAAGATTTTCCAGTTCGCTGTATAATTTCACAAAGGGGCCGCCGCCACCCGAACATAAATCAACGATTCTGGCCGGGCGGCGTTCAGCCAGCAACCTCTTAAAGAGCGGCGACAGAGGATGATATATCTGGCCGGCATCCTGCCACCACCGGAGGAAATCGGTAATGCCATCGCGAATAAAGCCTGGGCACCATTTCTGGTCTTCCAGTTCAAAGAGGTGAAATCTGCGCATGAGGTATCCTTGTTATAGCGGAGTTGGGGCCCGGGGCCCGGCGGGATGGCGCTTTATTGTTGACTGTCCGGCACGGTAGCATGAAAAAGTATCGGTGCCGTGGCAATTCGCTCATACATTTTTATCTGGCGACGACGGGGCGCCCAATTAATGAGAAAGGTGGCTATGGCGTTCCAGAGGGCGACCCAGGCCGCCACCATCAGTCCTTCGCTAAAGACATGGCTCAGGACGGTCTCATGTCCCTCCATCTTTTGATTCATCCACACTGAGAGGGAAAGGATCATGGCGCCGATAAAAAGGAGTATAAATGACGTAGTTGTCATTCTGGCCAATTGACGAAACTCAAGCTCCTTAAGGTAGAGAAAGTAGTTGTGGATACTGGTCTGTACCCTGGAGGTGAGAGAGTTGTCGGCCAATGTTGTAAGGCGAAATTGAATAACAAATTTCTCATGGCCAATTTCACTTACAGAGTCGATAAGGTAGTCAACGAGGTTCTGGTCCAGTTCTTTTTTGACATAGGGGGCATGGTTGTCGAAATCATTGTAGAGATCGGCAACTTTGGTCGCGGCAATATCAATGATGATTTTCTGGTCCGGGGTGCGTGCGTAACGATCAAGTATCTTTTTCTTCATGGCGTTGATTCCAACACATAGGCACTCCTCTTGTGCCTATGAATTTTATCGAAAGTGTTACCATTGTACCTAGAACAATGTGTTACCCATGTCCCCGGGCGCTACATTATTAAACGTAATGTGTTGTGTTCTTAGGTAATTTCTGAGATTGCTTTTTTGAGTTCGTCATTAGTTGGAACACGACCGGAAAAAATAATTTTCCCATCAGCCAGCACTGCTGGTGTAAGCATTACACCTAATTTGCTATAGTCTCGGATATCATAGATATGGTCAATATTTGCTTCTATATTTAATT
>JBFFIS010000290.1:0-3585 GCA_041556375.1 Desulfurivibrionaceae bacterium
AATTGCCGCCATGAGCCCAAGGGCAAAGGGGTAGCCATAGATCCAGTTGAGCTCCGGCATGTTGAAACGGCTTTTTTCAGGGTTGAAGTTCATGCCGTAGATGCCGGCAACAAAGGTCAGAGGGATGAATAGGGCGGCAAAGATAGTGAGGACCTTCATGACCTCGTTCATCTTATTACTCAGGGCGGAGAGGTAGAGGTCAAGCATGCCGGCAACGATATCGCGAAAGGTTTCCACGGTATCGAGGACCTGGATGACGTGGTCATAGAGGTCTTTGAGAAAAGGGCCTGCTCCTTCGCCGATAAAAGGAATTTCGTCACGTTGCAGGCTGCTTGCCACCTCGCGCAGAGGCCATACTGATTTGCGCAGCAAGATCATCTCTCTTTTGAGCTCATGGATCTTGTGAAGGATCTCTGGCTGGGAGTTTGTCACCAGTTCGATCTCGAGTACCTCGACATATTCACCAATTTTTTCCAAAACACCGAAATAGCTGTCAACAATGGCGTCAAGCAGGGCATAGGTCAGGTAATCACTGCCCATCTTCCTGATCCGGCCCTTATTGGTGGAGACCCTCTGGCGCACCCCATCAAAGACGTCGCCCTGTTTCTCCTGAAAGCTAATAAGGATATGTTCCTTGAGCACGAAGCTGACCTGCTCCATCTCAATGGTTTTGAACTCATCGTTATAAAAAGGCATTTTGACGACCAGGTAGACGTAGTCGTCAAAAATATCGATCTTGGGGCGCTGGGTGGCGTTGACAATATCCTCGATGGTCAGGGGATGGAGACCAAACATCGTGCCGACCTTCTCGACAATCTCCACCTGGTGGAGGCCATCGATGTTGAGCCAGGTGGTGGATGGGGAATCGACCAGGGACTGGAGCGTATCGAGATCCGGCGCAGGCACATCCTGGACGTGCTGGCGGTCATAGTCAAGGAGGCGGATTTCAACGTCATGGGCCCGTTCTTTGCCAACATAGACGGCAGAGCCGGGCGGCAGCCCGGCCTTGTCAGAGCGGAGTTGGAGAAAATCTAACATGGCTTACCCTCGACAGCTGATAATATGCATACGGTAGGCGGAAAGGTCCTTGTGAAAATAATACTATTGTATCCAACCTCTGATGTCTATATTTGCAGCAAGGGTCGTCTGCGCCGTTAAAAATGATACTGCAGGGAGACGGTGTTGTAGTTGCTGCCGCCCTTGATGTTGCCGAACATCGATGAGCTGCCGAAGATGCCGGAGCGGTGGTGGATGGAGTAGCCCAGCCAGACATCGTCCAGGGCGCTGACTCCGGTGGCGTCACCGAGGTCAAGGTCCAGGGAGAAGTCGAGGTAGAGCAGCCACTTGCTGGCCTCGATCTCCTTATCGTCCATCTCGACCTGTTCGATGTAGCTGATCTCGGCGGCGTAGGACAGGCCTTCACCCACCCCGAAACGCCAGGTAAAGGGCCAGTCAAAGGTGTAGAAATGTTTGAAGGCCAGGACAAACTCCTGACCTGATTCCTGGACATCTGAGTTCCAATGCCAGACAAAGCCCGGGGTCAGGTAGGTCTTGAGGGGGGAGCCTAGAAAATCATCGGCCAGCGGGTGGCCGTAAAAGATGGAGGTGAGCTGGTTGTTGTCTTCGTCCTTTTCCCGGTTGAAGGAAATGATATCGCTGAGGTCGGAAGGCGTGGCCCAGCCATGGGCAATGCGGACAAAGGGTTTGGCGTCAATGGCTGATTTGCATATGGTGGTGCTGCCGTTTTGGTAACTGATGCCGAGGAAGATATTTTCCTGAAAATCATCCTCGACATAAAAGGAGTCCCGGGCGGCATTGCCAAGCCAGGTAGCCTCTATGGAGCCCAGGAGAAAGACGTCGTCGAAGAGATGATAACGGGCCTCGACACCAATGCTGACATCCATGCCGGCACCAATGTCATCCATGGTCAGGCCGTAATAGTAGTCATTGTAGCGGCTATCCTTGAAACGCAGGTTGAGGTAGGGGTCGAGGCGCAGCGGGCCGCCGTTTATGACCATGCCGGTCCGCCAGTTTGACGACAGGCGCTGACGCTCGTCGGCCATGACATCCACCTCGAAATAGAGAGGGCCTTGGTCTGGCTGGTAGTGAACCTGCAGGCCCCAGTCAAGAACATCGGTGTCGATATGGGCATCGTAATCATCGTCCGGGACATCAAAGAAACGCCAGCGGGCCAGGAGGCGCAGCTGCCAGTCTTCACGGCTCAGGAGTTTGACGCCGCCTTCCAGGCCATCTAAAAAAAGATACTCATCCTCGAAGTAGAGCAGCGGGATAAAGTCGTGGAGGGTGGAGTCATCACCCTTAAAGGGGATGGAAGCCATCCGGACCCCAAAGCCGATACCCCATTTTTGTTCCTTGCATTCAAGAACCGAAGGGTTTTCTTGCTGGCCGGCCAGGGTGGCCTCTTGGGCCAGGGTCGGGGAGCTGAAGACAAGGGAAAGGGCCAGGAGCAAAAAACTTTTAGGGAGGATTCTCATGACAATGGGTGGCTAAGGTGAGCGAAGGGTTACCAGCCGTCTTTTCTCCAAAAGGGCCTGGGATGGAAAAGGCGGTGGCGTTCGGTAAAAAAAGATAATAAAAACAAGCAAGATGTGGCTAATTTGGCCGCAACTATACCATATATTTTCCACAGGCAAAGGCCTTTTGCGGCCGTGATTTTAACGCTCTGGGCTGCATAATTTGCAGTTTTGGGGGTCGGCAGGGCGATGGCCCTCTTCTGGCCAGCGCCAAAATTGTTTAGGGCGCATTTGTTATTTTATTGGTAGTTTTTATCAAAAGAGTTCGAGGCCTCATCTCCGACTGTTTTGACGCCGACTCAGGCTTCCCCTTGAAGAGTAGATTTTTTATCTGGTATGAAAGTTACCTTTCCCCATCTCGGCAGTATGTACATCTTCTGCAAGGCCATTGCCGAAGAGGCTGGCATCCCTTATGTGCTGCCGCCCCCCACCACGGACAAGACCCGGGAACTCGGTGAATTTCACACCAATGAATCGGTCTGTCTGCCGCTGAAAATTATCCTGGGAAACTTTATCGAGGCCCTTGATGCCGGGGCCGATACCATTGTCATGGTGGGCAGCGGCCCGCCCTGTCGGTTGGGCCTCTATGACCGGACCATCAAGGTGATCTTGACTGATCTGGGGTATGAGTTTCGCTGGCTTACCATCCCCGGCATCTTCAACTGGCAGGCCTTTCTCCAGAACCATGATGAGACCAAGGAGCTCCGTAAGGAGCTGACCTTTGCTAATTTTCTGAAGTTTCCGCGGGCCATTATGATTGGCTGGCGCAAGATGCGCTGGTGTGAGCATCTCGAGGGCCAGGCGGCCAAGAAACGGGCCGTTGCCGTTCATCCCCTGGAGGTTGAGCGCTGGCTGCAGCAGGCCCTGGCCGCCATTGACCAGGCCCGCAGCCTGCTGGCCATCTCCCGGGCCGGCAAGAAGGCCCTGTCCGAACTCACTGCTCTCAAGGAGCATGACCGACGGCCCCTGAAGGTGATGATGGTCGGTGAGGTCTATACGGTGATGGAGCCCTCCATAAATATGAACATCGAGCAGCGCCTCGGCCATCAGG
>JBFFIS010000291.1:0-3581 GCA_041556375.1 Desulfurivibrionaceae bacterium
CCTTTTTTAACGAGGCCATGGCGTGATCACAGCGCTCCTTATTATGTTCCTGGACGTATATATGGAGATCGACCAGCCGGCCACTCTTGGTAGTAAAGCTGTCAGTAACGGCGACCAGATCACCGGCCACCATAGCAAAGAGATAACAGGGTTTAGGGAAAGGGTCTTGCCAGCGGGCAAAATGACGCTGCTCACCCACCCTGCCCTGCTCAACAAGGTTGCCGTTGGCCAGAAGCACAGGGATAGAGATATCCGCCTCAATGGTTGTGGTGAAGCGGGCCATAACATCGGGGCGGTCAAGATAATAGGTAATCTTGCGAAAGCCCTGGGCCTCACACTGGGTGCAGAAATTGCCGCTTGAACGATACAGGCCCTCAAGAGAGGTATTTTTCTGGGGATAAATTTCGGTAACACAGCGCAGACTGAAGGAATCCGGGACCTTGAAAACAGTAAGGATCTGTTCGCCCAGCTCATACTGAGCCGCTTCAAGACGTTGCCCATCCACAGCCAGCTCAACCAGAACAAGATCCTCGCCATCAAGCACAAGGGCTGCCTCTTTGTCAGCATCTGGGGAACGGCGCACCGTTAAAACAGAGGTGACCAAGGCCCTCTCATCGGCCAAAGAGATGGCGAGATCAACCGTATCAATGAAGAAATCAGGGGGCTGGTACTCGCTAAGGTAAACAGTTTTTGGATCAGACAGTTTCATAATATTGTCGACAACAAAAGCCACAATTCAAACACTATGGCTCTTTTGTAAGAGGGGAATCGTCCGTGAAAAGAGACGAAAATAAAGAGGTAGACGCCAACCTAACGCAGCACTAGCATTACGACTTGTATTATTGGGCGACAAGATTTTTGGCAGAGAAATTTTTAGCTATTTTTTCGCCAGGCAGAGTGTCAGGAAGTGCCTCGGCAATCTGACTTTCAGCATCAATCTTACTGACCAGGGGAACCTTAATTTCCGACCCCAGGCGCAAGGCATGGAAGTCAAAATTGGCATTGTACTGCTTGATAAGCCAGAAGGGCAGCTCAAAGTCTTCATGGCATAAGGTCCAAAGGTTATCACCCTTCTTTACCTTATAGGTTTTCTCCCCCTCAACCCTATAGGCGACAAAGAAATCTTCGACCAGCTCTTTATGGTAGAGATAGCGCCTTTCTTCAAAATCTTCCTTAGTGACCTTGGCAAAGGGGAGTTTCAGTTTTTGACCGTAATGAATGGGCTTACCGAAACGATAGCGGTTAAGGCGCCTGATCTTACGGGTAGGAATCTCAAGCCAATCGGCATAATGACCAAGGGTCTCTTCCACCTCAACCTGAATAGTGCCGGTGGCGGTTCCCTTTACTGTTTTCACCTTTGTCACATCAAAATTACCAACAAGGACCATGGGGTTGATAACCTCGGCGGCATCCACAAGGCCAGAGGCCTCAACAGCCTCGGCAATCTCTGCATGACCTGAAACTTCGGCGGCAACACCCTCTTCCGGGCGGGCTGCGTCTTGAGCCTCGGCAACCACCATGACCCCTGGGGCATCCACCGTCAACTCGGTCACCACCTCAGGCTCCACCTGCGGAGCTGGCAGGACGAGTTCGACAAGCTCTTCAAGTACAGAAGTAGGTGCCGGGACAACTGCCGCAACGACAGGCGGAGTAGCGGGGGGAAGATCGGCAACCACTGTCTCCGCCTGAGCAACCACCGGAGTTTCGAGTTGTCCGACCACCTTCTTTTCGGCCCGCGCCACCAGAGCAGCAGGAACGGCCTCCTCCTCACGGGCAGCAATAAGGCCATGGGGGTTACCCTGCGGCCGCCACTTGGCAAGGCTCACCATAGGCGAAGTGCCACTTCCCTGAGCAGTAGCCTTGGCCAACACCTTTTTCTTCAAGGTGGCCATGGTAGGTACCGCCTGACTCCGTCCTTGCCCACGACCTGCCGAGGCCAGCACCGTGGCCTTTTCTCCCACTCCGGGGATACGTAAATTCTGCCCGACATATATTGTCGCCCGGCGACTCAAACCATTGGCCACCACGAGATTATCGAGGCTGATATTATGTCGCCTGGCGATCTTACCAGCAGTGTCACCACGCTGAACACGGTAAAACTTCGATCTTTTCTGTCTTTTTTCAAACAGGGAGGATGGCAGGGCAGATGATAACCTCGCCATTTTCAGTGAATGACCAGGCAAGCGTAGCCTATAACCTTTAGGAATATACTTCTGGCCATTGAAGACCGGGGGACGCAGGGCAGGATTCACCTTTTTTATCTCACTAACGCCGACATGGTAAAATTTCGCGATGCTGGCCACAGGTGCATAGCCCTCCATCTCGACGCTATGATATAAAACGGGCTGATCAAGGCGGACATTACCAAAATATCGCCTATAATTTTTGGCGACATGACGGGCGGCAATATACTCAGCATAAAAATTACGCGAGGCGAACTTGAACCTTTTACCGTTATACTCATCAAAAATGCGGGCATAACTTCCCTTTGCTTTTTTGGCGCGGAGCATACCGTTGGGGCCATGATTATAGGCGGTCAAGGCCAAAGGCCAACTGCCGAGAAGTTCATGATTTTCCTTAAGGAATTTAGCCGCGGCGTAGCTGGCAACAATAGGATCACGACGCTCGTCAACAACGTAGTCAACCTGCATAAAGCGCCGCCCGGTGGACCGGGTAAATTGCCAGATACCAGCAGCACCGAATTTGGAATAGGCCTCATAGTTATAAGATGATTCAACGTGGGGGAGATAGGCCAGATCTTCAGGTAACCCTTGGCTCCTGAAGATATCCTTTATGCGCTTCAGATACTTGCCGGAGCGCTTGACCCCGGCCAGGAATCGATCTTTTTGCCCGGTCTGGCAACGGATATCGTCCTTGGCCTGACGAAATTCATGGCGCTTGGGGTTGGGCCCGAACATGGCGTAAATACGGCGTTCACCTCGTGTTGAAGGGGACTTGCCCTGGGCAAACTTTTCGAGAATGGTTTGGTAATGGTTCTTAGCCTTCTTGATCCGCTTTCTGTTAATGCGGCTACTGCCTGGACCATGAGGTTTCAGATCTATAACGTCATAAATAATCTTTAAATTATTGCTATCATGAAGAACTCCCTTGGTGGAAGGGTACTCAGAATAGATCTTTTTCCAAAATTCCACATTAGGCCGCATGGAGGCATGGACAGGAAATGGATCTCTACTGGTCATTGCCGACACCGGCCCGACAAGGCCGACAAGGAGTAACGAACTCAGAAAACAAAGGAAAAGATGCCGCATAGAATTACATCAATTTAGAAAAACAGATAATAAACAAGGCTCACAACGATGAGAGAGCCGACCCGAAAACTCTGATTATACAAAATCAGCTCCAAAGCAATGCCGGGGGAAAAAATCCCGGCATAATAGGGGAACTGATGGCGAACAGCACGCACCGGCGAAGAAAGAATATTGCCCACCAGTAACGCCAGCACGATTTCCCGATAGCTCATGGTTCCTGCATCAAGGAGGGCGCCTGCCACAGCAAGTCCGGCTGTAAATTCTGCGGCAAGATGCAAGACAATAATACCAAGGCTTTGCGGATGAAGCCAG
>JBFFIS010000292.1:0-3553 GCA_041556375.1 Desulfurivibrionaceae bacterium
ATAAGAAATATTTCCCGAGCTCCTGCAGCTTCTCGACATGAACCATAAAAAAAGGGATCCGAATTTCGGATCCCTTTTTTTATGCAGGTGGCTGGTGATGCTTTTTTAAATCTCTTCAGAAAGCGCCATGACCATGGCGCCTTTAGCTGTTGTATTAAGGGGATCGGCGGCAATGCGAACCTCGGAGATTTCAATGGGCAGGTTGACCTTACGCAGGCCTTTCTCAAAGAGGTCTTTAAAGCCTTTGGGCAGGACAGTGCCGCCACTGAGGGCAATGGGCAGGGCATTGTTGATGTTGGGCATCTTATCGGTGGTCTTGAGCTCATGCTCCAGGGTATTGAGGAGGTGGGAGACGAGATCAACGTAGTAAATGTCCAGAGCGGTTTCTACTCGGTCCTGAGGGGTGCTGGCCAGGTTGAGGGAACCTTCCTTGATCATCTTGATGCGGGTGGCAGGCTCGCCCACTGAGGCGCCGACCATGGCGTCGATATAATCGCCACCTTTCTGGATGGAGAAGTTGAGCACCGGTACGGACAGATAGGAGAGGCAGATGTTGCACATGCCGCCACCCATGCTGATGCCGATGCCGGTAAAGTTGTCGTCGGCCAGCTCGCTCATGATGGTGGCCAGGCCTTCGTTGATGGAGATGGGCCGGTAGCCTAGTGATGCCAGGTACATCTTGATGATCGACTCGTGGTAGACCACAGAGGCGCTGCCGTCAACCGGTACACCGGGCATGGAGAAACAGACCACCTCTTGCTTGTCGGTCTTGGCCAGCAGGGAGCTGATAATCGACTGCAGGACGGTGATGCCCTCATCCTCATGGCTGGAGAGGATACCCTTCTCCATGGTGCGGCGGGTGTTGGTGTTGAACATATTGGCGAAGTTTTCCGCCGAATAGCCGAGGATATAAAACTGGTCATCCTTGGCGTAAAAGGTGATGTCGTTTTCAACCAGAATTTTTTTGGTGAACTTGGAGTAGGGAATGGTGAAAAAGGCGTTGAGCTGGTTTACCGTGTTAATATGGCGACCGGCATTCTGGGCCATGACAATATGGCTGGTACCGATATCAAGTCCCACCGGGCCGCTTGGTTTTTCAGCGGTCTCACCGATTTCTTTGTCACGGGAAACCACACTCTTGTGGGAGGCCTCCATGGCAGTTTCAATATTCTCCAGATCTGCCATCTCTGCGGCGTTGTCCGTGGATGGCTGAGTGCTACCCGCTTGCGGGGTGGCATGTTGGCCGGGAAAGTTGCCTCTGGATTTTTTTAGTTTAGCCATTTGTCACCTGCATCGTTTTCTTTGAGTATTTTGGGAAAAAGATCATCTCGATTCCCATTTTCTATTTGCCGCTAAAAATGGTACATTCAGCCTCCATTTTCAGAGGAATCGAGAATAAAAAAACAACGTAAACAAAGCGTTACGCAGCATCAAAAAGCATTATAGCCAGAAAAGCGCTTATTTCCAAATAATTTGACAAATTTATCGTGATTGGCCAGATAAAAAAAATAAAGTATCCCGAGAACTTACCTATTGTTGCTGAAAGGCAGGCCATTATTGCCGCCATAAAAGAGCATCAGGTGGTGATAATTGCCGGCGATACCGGCTCAGGGAAAACCACCCAGCTGCCGAAAATGTGTCTGGAGGCAGGGCGCGGTGTCGAGAAAATGGTCGGCTGTACCCAGCCCCGGCGTATCGCTGCCACCTCCATAGCCGCCCGAGTCGGTGAAGAGCTTGGTGAGGACGGCTCGCTGGTGGGGTATAAGATCAGGTTCCGCAACCAGACCAACCCTGCCACCCGTATCAAGTTTATGACCGATGGCATCCTGCTGGCCGAGGCCCAGGGGGACAGGCGTCTTGCGGCCTACGATACGATCATAATCGATGAGGCCCACGAGCGGAGTCTCAATATCGACTTTCTGTTTGGCATCATGCAGCGCATCCTAAAGCGCCGCCCCGATCTGAAGCTGATCATCACCTCGGCCACCATCGATACCGAAAAATTCGCCAAGGCCTTTGGCAACGCCCCTATTATCGAGGTGTCAGGCCGTACCTATCCTGTCGATATCAGGTATCCGAGCCAGGAGGACGGCGCTGATGAGGGGGCCTATGTTGACCTGGCCGTGGCCGCCGCCATCGAACTGCTGCGCCGAGAAGGTCCGGGCGATATGCTGATTTTTATGCCCACCGAGCGTGATATTCGTGAGACCGTAGATCTCCTGGAGAGCCACTTTCGGCACCGCAAGGGCAGGGAGGCCCCCCTTGTTCTCCCCCTATATGGGCGTTTGGCGGGCCGCGATCAGAACCGGGTCTTTCAGCCGGCCAGCCGGGGAAAGATCGTTGTTGCCACCAACGTTGCCGAGACCTCCCTTACCGTGCCGGGCATCCGCTATGTCGTTGATACCGGCCTGGCCCGGATTTTAAGTTACAACGTCCGGGCCCGGACCAGCAAATTACCGGTAACAAAGATATCCCGGGCCAGCTGTGACCAGCGGGCCGGGCGCTGCGGCCGGGTCGGGCCCGGTATCTGCCTGCGCCTCTTCACCGAGAAGGACTACCTCAACCGTCCTGAATTTACCCGGCCGGAGATCCTCCGTTCCAACCTGGCCGAGGTCATCTTGCGGATGACCAGCCTTAACCTCGGTGAGCCTGCCAGCTTTCCCTTTGTTGATCCGCCCTCGGGCCGGGCCATTGCCGATGGCTATCAACTGCTCACCGAACTGGGCGCCCTTGACGACAGGCGCAAGCTGACCCGTTCCGGGCGGCTCATGGCCTGGTGGGGGAGTTGGTGCGGCGGGCGGAGATGGCGGGTCAGGATCTGGTGTCGCTCGCCCCGGAGGTGACCGTGGAGATCCACCCGGCGCTGCCTGGCGTCCTCGATCGGCTGGGGTCCTTCGATACGTCCGTGGACCGCCGGGTGACGGCCGGCGGCACCTCGCGCCGGTCCGTCCTGATGCAGTTGGAGGAGCTGGAGCAGGCGTTCGCCGAGCGCCAGTGACGGATTATTCGGAGAGGCTGTCGAGCAGGTCGTCGAAGTCCGGCTCTTCCCACACGACTTCCGGCTTGCCGCTCGACCAGTCGTGGGAGACCAGCATCAGGCGATGACTGGGCCGCTCCATCTCGGTGGCCGCATCCTCGCCGTAGGTCAGGAGCAGCTCGTACACGCCGAAGTGAGCGAAGTGAGCGGCGTAGAAAGAGCGAGCCGCCTCGTTGTGCCTGTCGTAGAACGCGAAGTTGTACGAGGCGGGAAGGCGGAATGTCTCGTTCCGTTGCGGCAGGCCGGCACAGCCCGCCGTCAAGCCGACAGCGACGATCGCCACCGCGCCGTTCAGCCGCCCGGCGGGCGCGTGTGAGCTTCTCAAACGGCCTCGTCCAGAAGAAAGAGGTCGGTCAGCAGAGCCCGGACGTGGCTGGAGGCGTTCAGGTTGTCGACCAGCTCCGAGCCGATGGCGGTTTGCGACAGCACGAGGCGCACGGCGGCCCCGGCATGTCGCGCATCCCGGACGGTCACTTCGATCATCTCCCTGTAAGGCATGGCCGGCTCGAGCGCCTC
>JBFFIS010000293.1:0-3552 GCA_041556375.1 Desulfurivibrionaceae bacterium
CGGACCTTGATGCCGTGGGGATGGCTGGGTGATTTGGTCAAAATATCTTTGACAATTCCTTCGGTGAGCCTGCCGGAGCGCTGGTCCTTTTTGAGGACAATGGCAACCCGCAGGCCGGCTTTAATATCACAGCGTTTTGAGCCAGGATTCATTGGGGGGTCCTATGATTTCTTGTTGAATAAGCGCCAGCAACTGGGCAAAGGTGTCGACAAAGTAATGGGGCGTGGTCTGGCCCGGGCTGTTGGGGTTCTCGACGTTGACCCCGTACTCCAACCCTTGTTCACTGAGGGCCTTGTACTTTTTCATCTTGCCGGCATATTTTGAACTGGGCCGCTCTTTCTCCAGGAGCAGTCCCAGGGCCACCAGGGTCTTGTTGGCCTTCACCGCCGAAATATCAACCTTATGCTGTTTCAGCAGGTTGGTTATTGAATCTGTATTTTCCACGCATCCTCCTCGTCGCGTTAAGTACCTAGAGCAAGCCGTCCTCTTGCAGCAGGGTCTCAAGGCAGTGCTCGCTGATGCCGTAAAAATTCTTGATCTCGGCGATCTGGGCCAGCAGTTCCTGCTGTTTGTCCTTGCCTCCGCCCTTGACGGCCAGGATCATCTTGTTCTTGCTCGTATGTTCCAGGGCAATGAACTCGAAGATCTGGGTGGTGTAGCCGCTGGCCTCGAGCAGCAGGGCGCGCAGGCTGTCGGTGACCATCTCCGCCTCCTGGCCCATATGGATACCATGTTTGAGCATGGGATGCAGGACCTGGGGGCTCTGCATCTGCGGCCTGATCTGCTTATGACAGCAGGGGGCGCACATGATGATGGCCGCCTGCGAGCGAATTCCCAGATGGATGGCGTAATCGGTGGCCACGTCGCAGGCGTGCAGGGCAATCATGATATCGATGTGAGCCGGCGTGTAGCTCCTGATATCGCCCTGCAGGAAGGCCAAGCCGCCGATGTTCAAACGTTTGGCCGCCTTGGCGCAGAGCTTGACGAGATCGGCGCGTAATTCCACCCCGGTCACCCTGGGCTTATGTCCCAGGCTGGCGCGCAGGTATTCCTCCATGGCAAAGGTCAGGTAGCCCTTGCCCGAGCCGAAGTCAACCACCTCCACCGCCTCCTTGTCCTTCAGGGCCGAAGAGGCGAAGGCATGGTCAAGGACCTCGATAAACTTGTTGATCTGCTTCCACTTGCGGGCCATGGTCGGCTTAAGCTGGTGGTCCTTGGTGGTGATCCCCAGCTCCACCAGAAATGGTTGGTTGAGATCGACAAAACGCTTCTTCTGGCGATCATGATCCTGGCAGGAGATACTCGTGGCCGTGGCCTTGCCCCTCTGCAGCCTGCACTTGCCCTTCTTGTTGACCGTCAACTGGATATCCTCGCTCACCGTCTGCAGATGGGCATTGTTAAAGGCGGTGGCGATAAGGTCGCAGATCGCGGCCCGGCCGGCTTCAAGAGCCAGGTTCTTGGTGATGTCCTTGGTCTCGTAGCGATAGACAAAGGACAGGCACTCCTCATTCTTGAGGGTAAGGCGGCGGATAAAGACGCGCTTTAGGCCAGCCTCCTCGCCCCGGTACTTGCCCAGGACCAGTTTGATAAAGGTGTTGGCGGTCAGGCACTCCGCCAGCAGGCGGCAAAAAAGCTCGCGAGGGTCTTGTTGCTCTTGCAGCTCTTTTTTTGTTTCAGTCATTATCAACCACCTTCCTTCATGGACAGTGAAATTCGTTTACGTTTGGCATCAACCTCAAGCACTTTCACCATGACCTGCTGGCGGACCTTGACCACCTCGCTGGGGTCCCTGACAAAGCGGTCGGCCAGTTGGCTGATGTGGACCAGGCCGTCCTGGTGAACGCCGATATCGACAAAGGCCCCGAATTTGGTGACATTGGTGACTAGGCCGGGCAACCGCATACCCTCGTGGAGGTCGTCCATGCTGTTAACCCCATCGGCAAAGGCGAAAACGCTGAAGGACTGCCGGGGGTCGCGGCCCGGCTTGGCAAGTTCGCTGATGATGTCGTTTAGGGTCGGCAGGCCCACCGTCGCACTGACATAGCGCGTGATGTCTATCTTCTGCCTGATCTCGGCCTGGGCCATCAGATCGCCGACCCGGCAGCCGCAATCCTTGGCCATCTGTTCGACGATACCGTATTGCTCCGGGTGGACGGCGCTGGCGTCCAGGGGGTTTTTGGCGTCCCTGATCCGCAGGAAACCGGCGCATTGCTCAAAGGCCTTGGCCCCCAGGCGCGGCACCTTGAGGAGCTGTTTGCGGCTGCTAAAGGGGCCGTTGTCGTTCCGGTATGTGATGATGTTCTGGGCCAGCACCGGTCCCAGGCCGGAGACATGGGCCAAAAGCTCGGCGCTGGCCGTGTTGAGCTCAACGCCGACATTATTGACGCAGCTGGCCACCGTGTCGTCCAGGCTCTTTCTGAGCGCGGTCTGGTTGACGTCGTGCTGGTATTGGCCAACGCCGATGGCCTTGGGGTCGAGCTTGACCAGCTCGGCCAGGGGGTCCTGCAGGCGGCGGCCAATGGATACCGAGCCGCGCACTGTGAGGTCATGGTCGGGGAATTCGGCCCTGGCCGTTTCCGAGGCCGAGTAGATGGAGGCGCCGCTCTCATCCACCATGGTGATGATCACCTCCGCTCCCAGGCCCAAGGCGCGGACAAAGGCCTCGGTCTCCCGGCCGGCCGTGCCGTTGCCGATGGCAATGGCCTCGGTCTGGTATTTCCGGCACAGGTCGCCAACGATTTTAGCGGCCTCCTGGCTCTGGCCTTTGGAGAGGGTGGGGTAGATGGTGGTATGGTGCAGAAGCTGGCCCTGGGCGTCCAGGCAGACCAGCTTGGCGCCGGTGCGAAAACCGGGATCAAGGGCCATGACCCGCTTACGCCCCAGGGGCGAGGCCAGCAGCAACTCACGGAGATTGTCGACAAAGACCTTGATCGCCTCCTGGTCCGCCTTTTCTTTGAGCGTGGTGCGCAGCTCGTTTTCCAGGGACGGGGCCAGCAGCCGTTTATAGCTGTCCTGGACAGCAAGGCTTACCTGCTCGGCCGCCGCCCCGGCACCCTTGACATATCTCTTGGCAAGCAGGGCAAAGGCCGCCTCTTCCGGCGGCCGCATGGCCAGGGTCAGCACCTTTTCATTCTCGCCGCGCAGCATGGCCAGCAGGCGATGGCCAGCCACCTTGGCTGCCGGTTCCTGCCAGTCGAAATAGTCGCGGAACTTGCTTCCAGCCTCGGCGTTCTTCTTGACCACCTTGGAGACGATCACGGCCCTGGTGGCAAAGAGCTGGCGCAAGCCGGCCCTGGCAGAGCCATCCTCGTTGATCCACTCGGCAATAATGTCACGGGCCCCGGCCAGGGCCTCGTCCTTGGTGGTCACCCCCTTATCGGGGTTGATGAATTTGTCAGCCGCAAGCGGCCCCGGCTCCTGCCTGAAGATAATGCGGGCCAGCGGCTCCAGCCCCTTTTCCATGGCAATGAGGCTGCGCGTCCGCCGCTTGGGGCGGTGGGGCAGGTAGATATCTTCGAGCACCGTCAGGTTGGGGGCGCCGAGCACCGCCGC
>JBFFIS010000294.1:0-3543 GCA_041556375.1 Desulfurivibrionaceae bacterium
AAGATAAATTTGCCTTAAGAAAATGGAAAAATTTAAAGCTCGTAGAGTGATATAAGTATGGCCTTATTCGCAAAGAAATTGGCCATTGACCTTGGTTCTGCCAATACCCTTTTTTACATGAAAGGCCGAGGGATAATCCTTGATGAACCGGCTGTCGTCGCTATCAATTATTGGGATAAAAAAACCATAGCTGTCGGCAGCGAGGCCAAAGGCTTTATGGGCAGAACTCCCCAGCATATAAAGGCCTTTCGGCCTTTAAAAGATGGGATAATGGTTGATTTTACCTCAACCAAACTGATGCTCGCCGAATTTTACCAGAAGATATTCAGCCAAAAAAAAATGAAATCAACTGTGGTTTTTATTGTGCCCACAGCTATTTCAGAAGCGGAAAAGAAGGGGATACGCGAGGCAGGTAAAGAGCTGGGCTGTTCAAAAATATTTTTTTTGTCAGAGGCCATGGCCGCCGCCCTGGGGGCTGGTCTTGATATTACGGCAAATAGGGGCAGGGTGATCATAAATATTGGCGGCAGCACCTGTGAGATCGCCGTTATCATCAATTCCACCGTGACCTTCAGTCGCTTTACCAGTTTTGCCGGTGATGCCTTTGATGATGCCATCATAAAACATCTTAAGAATAAATATGGTGTTCATATTGGTGAAAATACGGCAGAAAAATGTAAGCAGACCATAGGCTCTGCTCTCCCCCAGGTTGAGGGCTCTTTTTCCCTGACCGGCAAGGATATGCAGACAAATGCCCCGCGTCCCATTGAGGTGGAGAGCGCAGGAGTACATCAGGCCATAAGTGAACCGCTGGAGGTTATTGAAAATTTTCTCAGCGAATCCCTTACTAAAATAGGCTCCCAACACATAAAAGACGCCAGGGAGGACGGCGCCTTGCTCGTGGGAGGTGGCAGTCTGTTGCCAGGCATGAAAAACTTTTTGACAGATATGCTTGGTATTAAGATAGTTCTGGATAGCGAGCCTCTTCGTACGGTAATAAAAGGAGGCGGTATTGCCCTTGAGAGGCGGCGAAAGTATAGAAAACTGTTTATGAAATAAATTAGAAGCAGCAATGGAGGAGACAGGATTCATAAGGGAACTGAACCCAGCAAATTATGGTCAAATTTGAGTCCTTAGAAAAAAAAATAGCCTCTTTCACCGAGCAGGCCATCATGGAAAGGGTCTTCTCCGGTTGCTCTATAGCCATAGCCCAAGGCCCGAAATCCCTTCATAAAAATTTTGGCACGCTGAGCTGGAACGACAGCGAGCCGGTGAGCGCTGAAACTTTTTTTGACCTGGCATCCCTAACCAAACCTTTGGCCACCAGCCTGGCTATTTTTGCCCTTATGGAGCAAAAGAAAATAGGCCTGGATGATAGACTGGGCCAGCTTCTGGAAATGTCGGTACCAGCCGACAAAGAGCGGATACGCCTTTTTCACCTTCTTAATCACTGCTCCGGCCTGGCTGCTCATCGTCATTTTTATACATTTTTAGAAAAAATACCCTTTGCCGAGCGCCGCCGAGAGATTCTCCGCCTCATCCTCGAAAGTCCTCTGGAGTTTTGCCCGGGTGAGCAGGTTTTGTACAGTGACCTTGGTTTCATCCTCTTGGGACTTATTGTTGAAAAAAAGGCCGGAATGTCTCTGGAGGAGGCGGTGCGCACCTATGTCTATCAGCCTTTAGAGATGACAGACAAGCTGGTCTTTACACCACGGGACAAGGGTATTGAAAATTTTGCCGCTACCCAACAATGTCCTTGGCGCCAACGCCTCCTGAAGGGAGAGGTTGATGACCAGAACACCTGGATAGTAGGTGGAGTAAGTGGTCAGGCTGGTCTCTTTGGCAGGGGCAGAGATGTCCTTCAGATGGTCCGAAACCTCATAGAAATAACCTCTGGTGAAAAAAAACACCCTTACCTAAGTAAAGACCTCTTAAGAAGGGCGATGAGCCGCCAGGGCGAAATTAAGACTGGTAGTTGGGGCCTTGGTTTTGACACCCCTTCGGAGAGTGGCTCTTCGGCCGGCCAGTTTATCTCAAAGCGAAGCTGCGGTCATCTCGGTTTTACCGGCACCTCGTTCTGGCACGATTTTGACAGGGATATTAGCGTCGTTCTGCTGACGAACCGTATCCATCCCACTGTTGATAACGACAAGATAAAGGTGTTTCGGCCCTTGTTTCATGACCTTGTTTTTCAGACCTTGGCCTAGATTTTTTAGCCTCGGGTTCCCTGGGAAAAATTCTAAATGATTGCATGTAGTTGTCTGGGTTGCGTTCTCCCAATAAAACTACTTTTTTTCCGGATAGAGGGCGAGGATGCTCTCCTTGTTGGCCTTGGTGATGCCGCGCTCGGTGATAAGGCCAGTGACCAGACGGGCCGGGGTGACGTCAAAGCTGTAGTTGGCAGCCTTGGTGTCGGCCGGGGTGATGGCCACGGTGGTAAGCCCTGAGTCGCTGAGGCCGCTGACCAGGTTGACCTCGTCGCCTGAGCGTTCCTCGATGGGAATGCCGTCGACGCCGTCGCAGATCTGCCAGTCAAAGGTGGATGAGGGCAGGGCCACATAGAATGGCACGTTATTATCGTGGGCGGCCAGGGCCTTGAGGTAGGTGCCTATCTTGTTGGCCACATCACCGCAATAGGTGGTGCGGTCGGTACCAACAATGACCAGGTCCACCAGGCCGTGTTGCATGAGGTGACCGCCGGTGTTATCGGCAATTAAGGTGTGGGGAACACCCTGCTCTTTTAGTTCCCAGGTGGTCAACCGTGCTCCCTGTAGCCAGGGCCTGGTCTCGTCCACCCAGACATGGACATCAATGCCCTGGGCCTGGGCCTCGTAGATGGGGGCGGTGGCTGAGCCATAATCGACAAAGGCCAGCCAGCCGGCATTGCAATGGGTGAGGATGTTGACCGGCGCGCCGTTTTTGCCTTTGCTGATTTCGCGGATGATCTCGACGCCATGTTCACCAATCTGTTTGCAGAACTGGGCATCCTCATCAGCTATCTCACAGGCCACCGCATAGGTTTTTTCCCTTTTGGCCGCCGGCGAAGCGATATCTTTGATGGCCGCAAGCTGGCGTTCCACGGCCCAGACCAGGTTCTTGGCGGTGGGTCGGGTGGCAACCAGGATATCGGCAAAGGCCTGTATATCCTCAGTAAAATGATCGTCCCGGCTGTGGAGGGCGGCGGCGTACATGCCGAAACCTGCGGTGGCGCCGATCAGACCGGCACCGCGGACGTACATGTCCTTGATGGCCCGGGCATAGTCATCAACGCTGACAAGGTCAACAACAACAAACTGATGGGGCAGGAGACGTTGGTCAATGATCTGCACCACCTCCCTGTTATCGGGATGGGGCCAGATGGTACGATGGGGTTTTGATTGGACGAGCATGGATGTTTAGGCTGTAAATGATTAAAAGAAAAGATTGAGCAGGTAATAGGTCATTGCTCCCGCACCTAGGGAGCCGTAGATAAGCAGTCAGGGTATGCAGCCATCCTCCGAGGTTTTTTTCTGGAGGAAGACAAAGGCGGCAATGGCGGCCAGG
>JBFFIS010000295.1:0-3538 GCA_041556375.1 Desulfurivibrionaceae bacterium
AAGGACGGCATTATCAGCGCCATTGGCGCCGCAGCAGACCTTGCCGAAAGTGACGAGGCGGCAATCGATGACTTCTCGCACTGTACCATTGTCCCGGCCCTGGTTGACTGCAGCGTCTGCCTGTCGCGGTCGCCCTCAGTGGACATGAATGTCCGGCTTACCGCTGAAGCGGACGGTCTTGCCAAAAAAGCCGCCATGGTGGCACGCCATATCAACTACTGCCATGCCTATGGGGTGCTGGGAGTAGCCGACTGCGATGACAGTGACCTGGTGGAACCTTCTGCCGAGGGGATGGCATCCCATGGCATCATTGATATTCGTTCGGCCGGGCCTCTCTGCCGGAGTAGCCACAGTGTAACAGCCAGCGCGGCAGACCGTGATTTTGTCAAGATCGGTTATTCCGCCAATATCGACGCCGAGCACAGCCCCTATTATCGGCTTAGCCATGAAGACCTGTGCCGTATTCTCCACAACAGAGGCGACAAAAAGGCGGTGGCGGTAGCCAATGGCCCACAACATGTAGCAGAGGCGCTGGCAGCGGGCTGTGATGCCATTGAACAGGGCTACGGCATGGGCGCGGACAATCTCAGGAAAATGGCAGACAGGGGGGTACTGTGGATTCCTGGCCTGCTGCGGACCAAGAACGCCTTGGACAGCGCCAGCTCCGGCGGCAGTGTGTGTTGTCGTTTCTCCCAGCGCTATGTGGCACCGGGCAAGCCGCTCCCCGGCGCCAAGGACTTTTGGCAGAAGATGCTCGCCGAACAACTACAGCAGCTGCGCCTTGCCAGAGAGCTGGGGGTGACAACCGCTGTGGGAACCGGCGCCGGCAGTGTTGGCATACTCCATGGCGAGTCCATGGTTGAAGAGATGAAATTGTTCATCAAGGCCGGCTACCTGCTGGAGGAGACCATGCGCTGCGCCTCGGAAAATGGCGCCAGATTCTTCGGCATGGACACGCTGGGTTCGCTTACTGTCGGCCGGAGAGCAACATTCTTGATTACCAGGGGCTCGGTGAAACAGCTGCCGAGAAAACTTTCCTACCTGGAAGGTATCTATGTTGATGGGCTACCCAGTGCTGCCTATCGCAAGAATCCTGTTAAAGGTGGGTGATTGCAGGAAGTTGCGGTGCCTGCAAAAGATGACTAGGGTAGGAATTCTGTATGATGTGCCCCAAACTTCTGGTGGGCAAGATAGTCTTTCTTACTGCGGGCCAAGTAACATTCCTTTCCGCCTGCTTTCCTGGCTGGAACAATCCTCAAGCCCTATCAACATAGGTGGATGGCCTGAATTGGGTGCTTGGTGGGGGATTATCCTTGTTTAGGACTTATCTTTTTCATCAATGTATTCAGGATAGTGCTCCCGCATACATTTCGGGCACACTGTATGGCTAAAATCTACGCCTGAATGCTTGTGGATATACGCCTCTATCTGTTCATAATAACCTTCATCGTTTCTGATATTTTTACAGAAAGAACAGATCGGCAATATACCTCTTAGAGTCTTGACCTCATCAAGGGTTGCTTGAAGTTTCTTAACCAGGGTTTCTCTTTCTTCCTGCGCTCGTTTTTGCCTGGTGATATCTCTTGCAACATGCACTGTTCCTATTACCTCGCCCTCTATGTCAAAAAATGGCGAGCAGGTCACAAGGAGCGTTTTTCCTAAGTACGGTTCTTCGATTTCTTCAGTGACCACATCCTGCCTATCCATTGCCTGGATATGAGGACACGTTGGCCACGGCTCCTTGGTGCTATGCAAGAGTTCATAGCACTGTTCACCGATGATTTCTTGCTGTTTTTTACCGAGTAAATCTGCAAGGGCCTTATTCACCTTTACAAATCTCATATTCCTATCATGAACAGATACATAATCACTCATGATATCGAATGTAACCTGCCAGTGATCGATAGAATTTTTTAATTGCTCTTGGACTTTTGAACGTTCATTGATTTCATCTTGCAATTGCTCATTAGCCTCTTCGTAGGCCCTTGTTCTTTGCGCAACAAGATTTTCCAGACCTTTTTTATATTCAATTAATTCAAGCTCTGTCTGTTTCCGCTGGCTGATGTCTTGAACTATAACTATGATAAAGTTCTGATTTTGATCGGAAAATGGCACCAAGCGAATAAACAAATACCTATCGTGCAGAACGATCGCAGTCTCTTCGCCTATTTCAATAGATTTATCACCTAGGCTGGCAAGAGCCTCTTCAATGAGCGGTCGTTGTTCAGCGGCAAATAAATCCGGGAAAAATGATGAAAGAAGGGCTTCCTCTGACAGCTCAAAAAGTTCGGTTGCTGCCCTATTGGCGAAGATAATATTCTCATCCACAGTTAACTCCAGAAAGCCATCCACCATATTCTCCAATGTGGCTTCAAAATGCTTTCTGGTAGCAAGTAGCTCTTTAGTTATAGCCCGTTTATAGATATCCTCCCTGCCGAAAATTTCTTTAGACAGTGGTGTGGCCTCTTTATTTTCCCAATGGCTTAACACAGTGGAGATATGCTGCTGCATGGTGCCGAAGGGTCCTTTGGCAATACAGGCGTTGGCCCCAAACGATGCAAAATCTACCTCTTCTTCAGCGGCTATCGCCGATATTATGATGATATAGGTAGAATCGTACTCGGGCATTTTGCGGATAATACGGCATAGTTTTTCGCCGTTGATTTTGGGCAGTCTCAAATCAACGAACATGAGGGATGGTTTGAAGGGTTCCAAGACATGCAAGGCCTCAAGCCCATCTTCGGCGGTTACAACCTGATACCCCCCTCTTTGCTGAAAATAATTGGTCATGAGTCGTAATATGACCTTATTATTATCAACCACCACAACTTTCGTTTCCATAACATTGCCCTTGTAATTGTTGAGCCAGACAAAGAAGTTTACATAAAAAAAGCCCATCCTCTTTCCGAGAATGGGCATATCAACTTTTACGTTACTTCATCTCGGTAACCCGGCTACCAAACATTTTGGCCCGTGGCTTTGCGTCCCCAAGTCACCTTGGGTTTGCCTTTTCTGAAAAAGAATTTAAATACTTTTTTAAAATATCACTTAAGAACCTCATGTGCTGGAGAAATGCAGGTCTGCAATATCAGACAAGCAGCAGATGTCGGATGTATAAACGAATTATTCTTATTCGTTGGATGATGATACATCCAAAAACCTCACAGAGTCAACATGTTTACGCTCACTTCGTTGGTTAGCACCATGCCGGGGGGCAGAATAATTTTCGCATCCTGAGCGGAAAAATTTCAGCTCCCTCGTGTTCTTTACCATTTCTCTTCTCACTCCCGACAAAACAGAACCCTCCCTCCCTTTTTGTAACCTTTCCTACAATTCTTTCCACACCTCAAAAACAACCGACACCTCACCTATCCCCCTGATCTATTGCCATTATATTGAAAAAAATTGTTCTGGCACAGCCATTGCTCTCTACTTTTTTCAACGTCTTACCGATGACTGAAAACTCAAACTACAGAGAAGCTCTATGGAAGCAGCACTCAAAGAACGCCAGGATCAGATCCATCGCACCGGTGAGCAG